>CAYZQQ010000491.1:0-2588 GCA_964480075.1 uncultured Anaerolineaceae bacterium | reverse complement strand
CGTATCGTACTCAACCGCTCTATTTTTCGCCAATTTTTGGCGAAGGTATTGTAACAATATTAAAGGATATTTTCAAAGTAAGGTGAACCTATGTGTTCTCCCGAAGCATCAATTATTGAGAAAAAGGTTGAAATTATGAAACACGCTGGTAAAGTTTTTCTCTGATGTGCATGGCATTTCGACGAATCGGCTCATCTGTTTCAATTAATCGCGAGATTTTTTCGCATCCGTAAAGGATGGTGGTATGGTCTCGTCCGCCAAGTGCTTCGCCGATTTGTGGTAGTGAGGCTTTTGTTTCTTCGCGGGAAAGGTACATTGCCAAATGACGGGGGGCAGAGAGACGTTTGCTGCGCCCCGTGCTCCGCAGCTCTTCCACCGAAATGTCGAAAAAGGTGGCGACTTCTTCCAGTACCATGTCGATGGTGATGTTTGCTCGCCGAGTAATTAGATTTTGCAAAGCCTGTTTTGCCAAAACCAAGGTAATATTTTCTCGAATGAGGGCGGCATGCGCCACAACTTTATTTAAAGCGCCTTCCAGCTCTCGAATGTTGTTTTGCGCTCGCCGTGCAATGAAATCCATGACATCGGACGGAATGCGTGCGCCAATTTCATCTGCTTTAAAGCGTAAAATTGCCAAACGGGTCTCTAAATCAGGGGGTTGAATATCGGTGAGCAAGCCCCATTCAAAGCGCGAACTTAACCGGTCTTCCAGCGTGGGGATGGCACGGGGCAGGCGATCGCTGGTAAGAACAATTTGACCTCCCGCCGAGTGAATATCGTTAAAAGTGTGGAAAAATTCTTCTTGTGTGCTTTCTTTGCCGGCAATAAATTGAATATCATCAATAAGAAGAAAATCGGCATTACGATAATGTTCGCGAAATTTTTCGGTGGTTTGGCGCCGAATGGAGTTGATGAAATCGTTGGTAAACGTTTCAGATGAAACATAGATGATGCGTTTTTCTGTTTCGTGTGCCCGGTGCGCGATAGCTTGTAGTAGATGTGTTTTGCCCAAACCGACGCCACCATACAAAAACAGGGGGTTGTACGCTTGCCCGGGTCGCTCTGATACGGCTAGTGATGCCGCATGTGCCAACTGATTTGACGCACCAACCACAAAGCGGTCGAAGGTATAGTTGGGGCTTAATTTTATTGTCGCGCCAAGTTGGAGAGACTGGCGTTTTGCGCCGTCCTTGTGCGGGGGCGTGTCATGCGGTATTGGTTTTTTTTCAAAATTGCCCATTGAAGCCATAGAAACACGCTCGATTTTAAGATTAGAATCAGATGGAACTACAATAAAATTTACGAGGACAGAATTTCCCGCAGTGTTACTTAACGTGTTTTTTATTGTACCCAATAATCGGTTTTCGAGCCAGTCTTTGGCATAGTTATTTTTTACACCGATGGTGTAGGTATCGTCGGCATAGTTAACCAACTTGGTATTTTTAACCCAGGTGTTAAAAGTAGCGCGGGTTAATTGGTGCTTTAATTGGTCAAGCGTGGCTTGCCATGTTTGCTCGGCGGACATAAAGGTCATGTTGAGATAATCTCCTGTGCAAGGTAGCCACATAGAAAAATGAACTACGCGGGCGTATGATTAATTCAGCGGATAAAAAGGTGAGAGGAAACGAACGCAATCTCCCCAAACAAGACTGCGTAATGGCACTCTGGATGTGACTAAAAAAAGAGAGTGCCTCCTCCAAGGCGGGTTGTTCTCCGAAAAAGCATAAAAGGATAACAACACTGCTAAATTTTATCAAATCATGAGGCGGGATGCAAGTCCGTACACCCCCCAAAAATGTAGGATATTGACATTTTAAGATAGGTTATGATGAGTCGCTTCAAAAAAGTGCAAAACGTGTGGAAAAGAAGGTCATGTTTGGGGATGGGCGCGGGAAAATATGGGGGAAAGTATCAAACGCTGTAAAAAATAATAGAGACGATTAGCGAGAAAAAAGGCAATTCAACTCAAGCGAGAAACTTATGTAAAATAAAATCAATCTGTTTGGCGAGTCGGTACTTTTGTGCTATAATTCCCCAACGAGACATAATATTTGGAGAAGCTCATCAAATACAAAACGCGCATTCTTTCCGCTCTTTTTATCGGCGCACTAATTGTTATGATGGTCGCGTTGCGGTTGCTGCTCATTGAAAAGCAGATAAATGGCACCGTGCGAGACTCGGTCAGTGGAAAGGCTATTCTTTCTGCAACCCTGCAATTTGCCAATATCCGTGTTGAAACGGACCAGTATGGACGCTTCAGCACCCCGCTAGACCAAGATAAAGATATCCGCGTTCAAGCGCTTGCCGACGGGTACTTGCCAACAGCTTTTTCTTTCGATGTTCCCTGGTATTTGAAAAGCGGAAAAATTGATGTAAATATGATGCCACTGGGCTTTTCGGTGCGGGTGATAGATGCCGACACCGGCAAACCCATCCCCGGAGCAATGGTTTCTTTGAGCGACGAAAAGTTTTCGGTAAACGCCGATGGAACGATGCAATTTGTTCCTCTTTCGCTGCAACCGCCATTGCCGTTGATGGTTGAGGCACCGGGATATAATGCCTGGCGGCGAATATTGCGCCGATTGCCT
>CAYZQQ010000490.1:0-2605 GCA_964480075.1 uncultured Anaerolineaceae bacterium | reverse complement strand
AATTTGGGGGACGCGAAGCGGTTTCTTCATCAGGGGGTAAAATCTCCATTTTAAACTATCAAGCTTTGTCAAATTTTAAAGTGCGTAAGGTATATTTCGTAATATGAAAAACTCCCCTTGTTTTGTGCGGTAGTGTCGCGTATAATACCTGTACCCGTAGCATATATTTCAATATTTGAAAAATATTGATTAATCTAAAGAAAGATGGCAACGGAGCTATGTTATCCCACCAAGTTTCTATTCCCTCGGACGGTACTCAAAAAAACGATCTAATTGGCTCGGTGCAGCGCGCACTGCATATTTTGGAATTGCTGGCACAACACCCCGCCGGGTTGAATGCCAAGCAGGTTAGCCATCAGTTACACCTGCATTTAAGCACCTGTTACCACATTTTAAACACTTTAATTGCCTCACAATACATCATCAAAGACCCTGATACAGCCCGATTTCAGTTGAGCGGAAAGATGAGCTATCCGCTTTATCATGCTTTTTCTCCGGCACAGTTGGTAAAACACCTGACTCCTCATGTGCAGGCATTGCAAGAAACCACTCACGAAACCGCGTATCTTTCTTTGTGGGATGGCAATGAAATTATTTTGTCCTCCATCGTCGAAAGTCCACGTTCGGTGCGGGTAAAAACACTGACCATTGGATATAGCGAAGGCAACCATGCAATGGCGCTGGGAAAAGCCATCCTCTCATATTTGGAACCGGCAGAACTCACGCGGTACCTCACCAACCGGGAATTACCGGCATACACCGCCAATACCATCACCGACCCCAAAGAACTCGTTGCCAGTTTGGCGGTGTTTCGAGAACAGGGGTATGCCTCTGACATGGAAGAATATATGCCGGATGTGCATTGTATCAGCACGCCCATATTTGACGCCAAAGAGCAGATTGTGGCATCGCTGGCTATTTCTCTTCCGGCGATGCGCCATCGCGCAAATGGACAACCATTGGTGGCGCAAGTTATTCGGGGAGCGCAAGCTGCCACCCGCACCTTGCATATTTTAGGATACGCCAGACCATCCAATCGGAGCAATGTATGACGGCTGCGGTCGGGATTATTGCCAATCCCGCTTCCGGCAAAGATATTCGCCGCTTGGTTGCCTGCGGGTCGGTGTTTGACAACAACGAGAAAGTCAACATTATTCAGCGGGTTCTGCGCGCATTGGATTCTCTGGGCATTCAACGGGTTTATGCGATGCCCGATATGTTCAATTTGGTAACACGGGCAGAAGAGAAAGCCGGAGCTGGGATTAAGATTTACCCGGTGAGGATGGACATCACCAATACCGCCCAAGATTCAACCACCGCCGCCAAATTGATGGCAGCGGCGGGGGCACGGTGCATTATCACTTTGGGGGGAGATGGCACCAACCGAGCTGTAGCCAAAGGGTGCGGGTATATTCCGCTGGTACCCATTTCTACCGGCACCAACAATGCCTTCCCGGAGATGGTTGAAGGAACGCTGGCGGGGTTGGCGGCCGGAGCCGTAGCCCTGCGGGTACAGCATGTATGGCAGTCGGCGGTGCGAGTAGCGCGCCGATTGGATATTCTGCGCAATGGCGAGTTGATAGACTTCGCTTTGATAGATGTTGTGGTCTATGATGAGCGTTTCGTCGCCAGCCGGGCTATTTGGGATGTGACAAAAATTCGCACGGTTATTTTATCGCAAATGAAACCGGGAACCATCGGCGCGTCTGCCATTGCCGGATATTTGCCGGAACGTCCTCCCGATAGCCGGTACGGAGTGTGGTTGGAAATTGGAGCGGGAGACCGGCAGGTGTTGGCGCCACTGGCGCCGGGCATCATGGTCACGGCGCCGATTGCCTCGCTGCACTGGCTGGCAGTGGGCAAGCAAAAACCCATCATCCACACTCCGACCGTGCTGGCTTTAGACGGCGAACGCGAGCTGCCCATCAAAGCGGGAGAAGTGATAGAAGTACGTCTCAGCCAAAACGGACCGCAGGTGGTAGATGTTAACGCCGCATTGCGCGTCGCTGCGCAGTCTAAATTATTTGTATCACCCAACAAAATAGGAGGTGAATTGAAGGAAGAATAATAGACAAATTGTTTTTGGGTATGGATTGAGTTGTTTGAAAGTAACTGCATTGTAAGGGTGAGTCGCAGGTTTTGGCTACCCGAAAGGAGTCACGATTATGGCTTTGAATCAAGAGACGTTATTAGATTTGTACCGGATGTTGGTAAAAATCCGTACCTTTGAGGAACGGGTTGGAGAAATGTATTACGAGGAGAAACTCCCCGCTTTTGACATTGCCGCCGGTCCCATCCCCGGAGAAATGCATCTTTACAGCGGGCAAGAGGCAGTCGCCGCGGGTGTGTGCGCCCATCTGCGCCCCGATGACCCTGTCACCAGCACCCATCGCCCGCATGGTCACCTGATTGCCAAAGGGGAAAACCTGAACCCGTTAATGGCAGAGATATTCGGCAAAAAAACCGGCATGTGTCAGGGCAAAGGGGGGCATATGCACCTTTTTGACCCCGACCTGCATTTTGGCTGTGGCGGTATTGTCGGCGGCGGTATTGCCCATGCGGTCGGTGCGGCGCTGGCAATTAAAAAACAGGGTCAGGGTCGGGT
>CAYZQQ010000489.1:0-2614 GCA_964480075.1 uncultured Anaerolineaceae bacterium | reverse complement strand
CCCGGCAGTTACCAACTGACGATACATTTCATCGCTCTCAATCGCATGTACATCAAAATCAGTCGCGCGAACGCAACAATTGTACACGTTGATGGTACGCTGTTGGTCGGCTTGCCCGGTACGGTATGCTACCGCCTGCGATTCGAGTGTGGCTTCAAAAATCGCTTCAACATAATCGCGCACATTGTTGATGGTGTGTTTGGCGTTGGGACAATCGGGCGGCGTTTCTAACCGGCAGCCGAGTGTTTCCCAGTTGATGCCGGTAAAAAACCACCGATTTCCTTCTTTGTACTGTGGACGGTCAAACAGATGCAGCGGGTAATTTGCCATCACCCCGCCGTCTGCATAATAATCGCCCGTCCCAAAATTTTCCCCGTCAAATTGAAGTCCCTCAAAATAAAGCGGAATTGACCCTGATATGCGCACCGCGTCTGCCACCGCAACACCCGGCGTGCTGTCGGCGCAAAAATCCTGCACATCTCGCGTGGATAAATTGGTGACCACTATATGTAAATCGCGAAACCCATATGCCCGAAAATCGGCGAAAGTGGCGCGTCCGTTACCGTGACAGCGGTCGGCAATCACATCCATCATCCATTCACGGGCATATTCGCTGGAATACCAGCCATATTTTTTAATGAGCCGGTTCACCGCGCCGACATTCCCTTTTAATCGACTGAGGTTTTGGTCAACAATGCGCGGCGTCCAATTTGGATTTGGGGTAATCGGCGCATCAGCTATCTGGGTAAAATCGCATGTGCGAAAAATTGCCAGCGTTTCATTCCACGGCAATCGAAAGCTGAGCAGGGTTGCCAGCTGCGCGCCCGCCGATGACCCGCCGACACGGTCAATTTGGGGCAGAATGTTCTCTGCCTCCAGCACTTCCATCACCCCATGGTAGGCAAAAGCTTTTACGCCGCCCCCTTGAAATATCAAATTGCGAAAGGGATAAATTATTGCCATCGCGCCTCCGATCAATACGTGCGTTCCAGCAAGAATGCCAGCATTTCCTGTAAGGGGCGTTTTCTGCCCGCGTCCACATGGAGGGCATCCAGATGCTGTTGCGCCTGCCGGGTGTACCGTTCGGTTTCGCGTTCGGCGTATGTTTTGGCGCCGATAGTTTCCAGCAGGGTCATCGCTTCTGCCACCACATCATCGGTCAGTTTGGGGTGACGATAGATTTCTCGAAAACGGCGAGTGGCATCATTTTCGAGCTGGTTCAACAAATATACAACTGGCAATGATTTTTTGTGTTGACGCAAATCGTCACCAGCGGTTTTGCCCACGATCGCCGAATCACCCCAAATGCCCAAAATGTCATCGTGCATTTGAAACGCCATACCGAGCGCGTGTCCCAGTTGCCAATAGCGTTGGGCGATGGCGGTCGATTCGGTTGCCAGCAGTGCGCCCAAATAGCCTGAACATGCCAGCAGTGCGGCAGTTTTTCCGGCAATCATTTCCAAATATGTCTCCATTTTTACCAATATCGTTTCTTCAAACGTCATATCGAGATACTGTCCGCGGCACAGAGATAGTAGCGTTTTGTCGAGACAATCAATCGCCGCCAAAACGGTATCCGCTGAAATACCCCGCTCTTTGAGTTGCAGTACCGTGTGACGCGCCAATGTGAACATCGCATCGCCGGCGTTGATGGCTTGCGGCACGCCCCACAATTTCCACACAGTGGGTCGCCCCCGGCGGGTATGGCTGTTGTCTTGAATGTCATCGTGAATGAGGGTAAAATTGTGCAGCAACTCTACGGCGGCGGCAGCGGGCAGCGATTTTTCCACGTCACCCCCTTCGGCGCGGCACGCCAGCATGGTAAAAACCGGACGCAACCGTTTTCCTGCGGATGTTTGCACGGGGCGAAAAGTGCGGTCTACCCAGCCAAGATGGTACATCATCATTCCCCAAAACGGGTCGAGATTGCCATCTGCGGGTATAACCGCCCGTTTCATTTCGGCGTCAATTTGGGGGAAAAATTCAGTCATCGCTTGTTGAAAATTCATCGGCGTTCCTCACTGTGAGCTATGTTTCTATTATAGCTGTGTCAATATGGCAAGCAATTCTAGGGCGCAAAAAAAGCTGCGAGAAATTCTCGCAGCCAAAAGCACACCGCATATCTATAAAGTTAAAGCAACAATGCCGCATCGATATTTTTTAGCGAGCACCCCGCTTTTGCCATTTCTTGCGCTAATGTTCGGAAGCCGACTTGATTTTCATCAAACGCAATATACAGCTCTTGAGTTTCCAGAGTGATTTCAAATTTTTTTACTCCGGGAAGGTCTGAAAGCACATGATTTAACTTTTCTGCCACTGTCTGATTAAGCGATGGCACACGCAACGCTTTGAACTCCATAACCGCCGATACTCCTGTGGGAGCCATATTTCCCCCGATTTTTTGTACGTGTATGTATCATAAACGGGATTATGGAAATCTTGTAGTGACAAATGTCATTGAATGTACTGACAATCATCCCGATTTACCGGTAGAAATATTCGAGAACAAAAAACGTCCGCGAAAACGGACGCAATGGCGCTTGCATAAAGTTATACTGAACGCACAACGTTCGTTCATTTTTTTGAGTAAACATTAGATTGAAGTTGCTATATC
>CAYZQQ010000488.1:0-2615 GCA_964480075.1 uncultured Anaerolineaceae bacterium | reverse complement strand
CGGTTTGGAAGAGAGCGAGGGCTTGATGGTAAGCGTCGAGTGCGGCGTCATTTTCGTATCGCCAACGATGCCATTGCCCTTGCCAGAAGGTGCTTTGGCTGTTGAGGGGCGGGTGGGCGGGGATTTCGGGACTTTGGGCGAGGGTTAAAAGTGCGGACCAATCTTCCCAATTTAATTTTAAATAGGCGGCGTGGACAGCACTGTGCCAATCATCAACCGCATTTTCATCTTCGTTTGCCAGCATCAGACGGTGGTATAAATTTTCTAAAATATTCTTTTCGCCGTTAAGATATTGAGCGGCTTGTTGGTGAAAATTGTGCCACGCTTTGGGTTTATGCTCACTTAAATAAGCATTTTGTACTTGGCGCAATAAATTGTGGCAAGCATAGCCTTGCCCCACGCGAGACGGGGCAATGAAACTGAAACGTGGCAATTGGTCATATTGCTCATCGCTAAGGGGGCTTTCGGGGATGAGTGCGGTAAGGGTATCGTGGTTGAATTGGCGCAAAAGCGTTGCCTTACGAATGACATTTTTAAAGGGTGGGTTAAGGCGTTCTAAAATGCGGCTGATCAACCAATCCACAGCCTTTTCACGTCCTGCCAGTTTTGGAATTAAAGCGGCAGTAATCGGTTTATCGGTTTTTTGCGCTTCCTGCCATAAATCACCCGCCATTTTAGTGAGCAAGGGGTGTCCTTGCGCTAGGTTGTTAAATACGGCGGCGCGCCACGCAGGGTCACTCACGCCCAATTTTTGCAATAAAGTGTCACTGTCGCTGTCGGTCAATAACTTTAGCGGCAGTTGCTCGCGGCTGCGGGTGGGAATTTGGGTGAGCGGGTCACGGCTCCCTACCACCACGCACAGTTGGGGCAATTGGGTCAGCGCGTTTTGCACCCATTGCCATAGCCAAATTGAGTAATCTTTATCAGCGTGGCGGGTTAAATTTTCGGTGGTGTCAAAAAAAAGTACCAATTTTTCGGTCTGCCATCGGTCGGTGGCGGCAGATAAAAGAGCCGTGACGGTATCGGCGCGAGCGCGCTCATCGGCTTTTTTTAATATCTGTCCTTGTTGTGTATTGATTGTAATGGGGCTGTTTTCTATCTTGCCGCCATGCTCGGCTGTTTGGTCAACTGTAATTTGAATTCTGGCTTTGATGTCTTCGTAGGCTTTTTTGGCGGCGTTGCGTCCGGCTACATAACTCGGATGGGTTGAAAGCCCCCATTGTGCGGCAATAGAATCAAGCAGGGCACGGTAGGCCAATCCCGCACCGGCATCAAAGTCAATGAGGGCGTAGCTGATATTTTGGGGTTTGCATCGCGTCTCAACCAAATAGTCAATGAGGGCGCTTTTGCCGTTGCCGCTTAAACCGTCAAAGGCTAAAATATGCGGGCTGTGCGAATTTGTCCACAATGCGTCAAAAGCGGCTTGTTGCGCGTCACGGTCGGTGAAGTGGCGTAATCGACGGGGTAAGTTTTCAAGTGAGATTGATGGAGCTGTCATCGATTTTGCTCCCTTCGTCTTTGGCTTTTTGGTCAACTTTCGCGCCGGAATCGTTGGAGATGGTGATGCCGGAGTTTTCGATGATTCCGCCGTTGGTGGCACTTTGCCTCACTTCGGTGCGGGTGGTGGGGGTTTTGTCGGGCGCGGGTTCGGAAGCATCAGCGGGCGTGCGTTCCATTTCCGCTTCGAGCACCCCGGTTTTCACTTTCAGTTTGGTGGTTCGGAATCCTGCTTTTTTCAGCGCGTATGCAATCCCCGCGATAATCGCAATTAAAACAACAATGCCGGTGACAATAATCCAAGTGTCCATGTAAGCCTCCGTTTGAAAAATGATGTAAAAAGGGGCGAAACAGGTTTTTATTATTGTATCACAGTTTTTGAGATAACCCCACTTTATTTTTTGCGAGCGCCCACAACGGCGGCAGCAGCAATATACCCACCCCGATGATGTGTCCGAGCAGCGCATTTTTCAGCAGGAACGGAAACCACACGCGGATTGTTTCAAAATACGGAATGACCAGCATAGCGGTGGCAGTGAAAATCAGTGTGGCGCGAAAGGCTCTGCTTTCCCCGCCGAGCAATACCGCCAGCGATAGCGCCCACAGCAGATACCAGCCGTGAAACACGGGCGCGAGCAGAAATACATACCCAAAAAACGCTACCCAGCCGAGCAGAATCGGGGTGTGCAGGGAATGAAATTGCCGGCGGTGCGTCCAAATCGCCCATCCCCAGATAGCCGCCCACACCGCCAGCAGCAGCCAGCGCATCACACTGAAGGCGGTGTTTGTGCCGAGCCAGCCTTCCAGCGCCAGCACGCCCGTTGCCAGCAGCGAGCGTCCCGCGCCGCTGCCCGCTTGCAGCACCGCCCAGCTATCCCATCCCGGAAACAGAGGCAGCATCAGCAGCACAATCGGCAGAAAAAACACAACCGCATACCATGGGGCAGCCGTGTATCGGTGAAATTTAGTGGGCAATTTCAGCACCAAATAGACGATGAGCAGCGGTGCAAAAAGCACGGTGATGAATTTTACCAGCACGCTCAACGCCAAAAAGATCAGCGACACAAACCTCATGTCCTCAAGGGCAGAGGCGAGGGCCATGGCCGGAGGCCCGGCAA
>CAYZQQ010000487.1:0-2623 GCA_964480075.1 uncultured Anaerolineaceae bacterium | reverse complement strand
TGATTTGTGATTCGTGATTCGTGATTCGTGATTCGTGATTCGTGATTCGTGATTCACTGTTTGTCATTGTACGAAAAGGTGTCGAAAGAACAACTATCACCGATTGAAAATACCGGTGACGGCGGTTGAATCTCACCCAGAAGGAAAAAATCAGTGAAAATCAGTAAAATCTGTGTAATCTGGGTGTTGTTTTTTGTGCTGCTGACGGCGTGCGGCGCACGGCAAACCGTCTCGCCCGCCGCAGCGCAAGCGCGGGTGCAGTCGGCGTGGGGGGCAGATTGGCATGGCACATGGGAATTGCAGTGGCAACAAATGCCGCTGAACGGCTCGGTGGTGTTTGAGGGATGGGTGTCGGCGGGGCGCACTCGCCGGCGATATGAACTGTTGGAAGCGCCATCGCCCGCGCTGGTGGGGTTGGTATATGTGAATGACGGCTCGGCGGCGGTGATTTTCAACCGGCTGGAAGAATCTGTGTCCGCCACCCGCGGCGATGCGGCGCTGTCGTTTTCGCCCGTCACCGATGCGTTGGCGCGGGTTGACCGCGTGCTGGCGCAACCGCCCCAGACCGTTTCGGCGCGGGCAGATGGCGGCATCACCCGCTATACTTTCGGCTGGGCAAACGGGCACTCGGTGAAAATCTGGCTCGATGAGGCATTGGTGCGGGTGGTGCGGATAGAAATTCGCACCGGCGATGATTCGCTCACGCTGGCGGCGCGGACGGTTTCGCCGCTGGGCGCAGTGCCGCCGGGACTCTTCGCCGTGCCGGGCGAAAATTGAAACGGCAGAGAGTCTTTGCTTCCCCCTTTACCCCTCTGGTATAATGAGCAAGTGCGAAAGAGTGTAGGTCACGCTTATAGCGTGACGAATTATCAAGGGATCACGTTAAAAACGTGACCTACTGAAATTTGAAGCTTTTACATTTTTCATTTTGCATTACTAAACCCCTTCGGAGGTAACTGTGAACATTTTGGTAACCGGCGGCGCGGGCTATATCGGCAGCCATGTGGTGGAAGAATTGGTGCGACAGGGCGAATCGGTGGTGGTGTTCGACAACCTTTATCAGGGACACCGCGAGGCTGTTGACAATGCCGCTATTTTTATTCAGGGCGATTTGGCTGACCGCGCGGCCATTGATGATGTGCTGGACACCTATCCCATCGACGCCATTATGCATTTTGCATCGCACACGCTGGTGGGCGAAAGCATGGAAACCCCCTTCCTCTATCTGGGCGAAAATGTGACCAACGCGCTGAACCTGCTGCAATCGGCGGTGGAACACGGCGTGCGAAAATTCATTCTATCCTCCACGGCAAATTTATTTGATGACCCGGAGAAAATTCCCATCGCCGCCACCGAGCGCATCGTGCCCGGCAGCCCGTATGGCGAATCGAAATTCATCATCGAACGTTTCCTCCACTGGCTTGATAAAATTTACGATTTCCGATTCGCCGCCCTGCGCTATTTCAACGCCGCCGGTGCATCCGAAGTCCACGGCGAAGACCATCATCCCGAATTGCACCTCATTCCCATTGTGCTGGAAGTAGCGCGCGGCAAGCGCGAAAAACTCACCATCTTCGGCGACGATTATGACACCCCCGACGGTACGTGCGTGCGCGATTATATCCACGTGCTGGATTTGGCGCAGGCGCACATTCTGGCGTTGCGCGCGTTGGATGGCGGCAGCCGGACCTATAATCTCGGCAATGGAAAAGGGTACAGCATTATGGAAGTGGTGGAAACCGCCCGCGAAATCACCGGGTATCCCATTCCCGTGGAAATTGGGGCGCGCCGCCCCGGCGACCCCGACATTCTGATTGCCGACAGCGAGCAAATCCGCGATGAGTTGGGCTGGGAGCCGCAATACCCCGACCTGCGCAGTATCATCGAAAGCGCGTGGAAGTGGTTTCAAAATCACCCGGACGGCTATGAAGGCAATTAAAAATGTAAAATGTAAAATGAAAAATTTTGCCTTTTGCCTTTTTAATTTTGAATTGCCATGAAAGTTGCCATCAACGCTTGGTTCATCAACCAAATAAATACCGGCAGCGGGCAATACCTGCGCTATCTGGTTCCGGCGCTGGCGAAATTTGACCCCACGCTGGAAATTGTGCTGGTTGCGCCCGCTTTCGCGCTGGAAAACGCCCCCGCCGACTGGGGCGATTCGGTGACGGTGCATCCCGTGCCGCTGAAACCGGGCAATTGGGGCAAACTCCGCTTCGAGCAATCGTTGTTTCCCAAAACTGCGCAGGCCATCGGCGCGGACGTGGCGCACGTGCCATACTGGGGTTCGGCGCTGACTCCGCGCGTGCCAACGGTGGTTACCGTGCATGATATTATTCCGCGCGTGCTGCCCGAATATCACGGCAGTCCCGCTGTGCGGCTGTATACCGGGCTGGTCAGCGCGTCTGCCGCCAATGCCAACCTGATTTTGGCGGATTCGGATGCCAGCCGAAACGATATTTTGGAACACCTGCGCGTTCCGGCGGAGAAAGTCCGCACCGTGTATCTTGCCCCGGCACCGCAGTTTCAGCCCGCCGAAACGTGGGCGGAAATTGACGCGGTCATCAATATGGAAGCCCGAAAATTTGCGCGAATATATGGCGCCATTCGCACCATGGGGGTC
>CAYZQQ010000486.1:0-2629 GCA_964480075.1 uncultured Anaerolineaceae bacterium | reverse complement strand
CTCTTGGTACTGCGTTGTTGGATAGAACGCAAATTGCACGGATTAATACTAAATTTGTTGTCATTCCCGCGAAAGCGGGAATCCATAGTCGCGGTTGTAGATTCCGGATAATTTCTTCCGGAAATTTCCGGAATGACATTAAAAATCCGCGCCAATCTGTTCAATCCGTGTTCTATTCTCACAACGGCAGCCACAGCGATACGGCGACGGCACACAGCACGCCGATGAGCCAGCCAATCAGCACATCGCCGAGAAAATGAATGCCGATAGCAACCCGCGCCGCTGCGATGAGCGCCGACAGCGCCAGCAGCAGCAAGCCCAGCGGCAGACTGAAAAAAAGTACCGCCCCACCGAGCGCGCTCATTCGCGCAGAATGCCCCGACGGGAAACTGTATTTATCGTATTTGATGGTGACGAAACCGGCGGGGTCGCGCGGGCGTTGGCGGCGAATGGTGTATTTTATGCCGAAAACAATCGCCGCGGTGATGAGAATGGTTGCCAACGCAGCGAACACTGCCGCCCGCAGTGCCGGAATCTGAAATTGCCAGCCCGCCCAATATGCCAGCGCCAGCCCGCCAAAAATGAGCGTGCCATCACCGAGATGGGCAAGTTTAGCAGCGATGCGCCAGCGGGGATGACTCACCGGCAGGGCAAAACGATTGCTGAGGGTGCGGTCGAGCGCAAGCAAATTGTTCACGCCGGTGACGCCTCAATTTCTTGCTTGACCATCCGATATTGATGGAGTTTATCAACATCCATTGCCACTTCAGCGTGGGGAGAATCAATGACCCGTCCCCGCAGGTTAAGGATTTTTCCGGCACGTTCCGCGCCTTCATTCAAATCCATCAGCCGGAAAATAAACCGGAAGATGAACGCAATCCCCAGCATACGAGCCTGCGCCCAATAATTTTTGCGTTCGCCGGTGAGACCGCGCATTAAATCTACATTGATGGTGGTGGCGTGCCGGTCAAGCATAAATAGGTCGCCGCCGGAATATTTCCCCCCTTTCATGGGCGTAAAGGTACGGTTTGAACCGGGAAAACGGGCTTCCATTGTTTTCAGTTCCACCACCGGGTAATAGAGGTCGTGGTCGGTCTGGCGGCAAATTTCTACAAACTCGTCTACAATTTTGGGAGTGATGAGCGGAATATCGGATGAGCAGAGGATGACTTTTTGGAAATTCGGTTCGATTTCGTCAACAATTTTTCCCCCGGCGAGCACGTTGTCAATGATGTTACCGTGACTGGGTGTATATCGCACGGTCAACCCGCGGTCATCAAACTCACCGGGGTCCAATCCGACGATAACGAGTCCGTCAATATATTTCGAACGCATCAGCGCGTCGGCTACCCAGCGGATCATCGGCTTGCCGCCGATGGGTAGTAAGGCTTTTTTGGCGATGCCGGTTTCTTGAAAAAGGGGGTTTTCGGCGGGAAACGTGCCGCCGGCGGTAATAATGGCTTGCATGATGCGCCTCCATGTCGGTTTGGGATTTTTCCCACAGGTGGGCATAGTTTACCACTACCGCGCAGAGGACGCAACTAGTTTTGTTCAAACCACGTCACGGTACGGGGGATGCCTTCGGTCACATCTACCTGCGGACGCCAGCCGAGTAGCCGGGTGGCTTTATCGGTGCGGTAATCGGCACCTTTGGTGAAGCGGGTAAAATAATCGGGTTTGAGAAACACATCTTTTCCCAACAGACGCAGAACACTGTTATTGAGGGTCAGTCCGATTTTGGTGAGTGGCAGCGGTACGGGGAAAAAGAGCGGGCGCACGCCGAGACTATCGGCGACAAGTTTCAGAATTTCTTTGTGGGAGACAAAACGGGGTCCCGCCGCCAAAAATCGCTCGCCGATGGCGGCATCGATGGCATCGGCAGCTTCCAGCAGCCCAACCACATCGGTGGCGAAAACGATGTTCATTCGCCCGCGCCCGAAATCGAGCAGGGGGGCGAGCCGCCATTTTACCAGCTTAAAGGCTTCGGCAATGCCGACCCGCGCGCGGGGACCGTAAATTACCGGCGGTTCGATGGCGACCACCGGCAGCCCATGCTCGCGGTGGGCGGCGAACACAATTTTCTGCTGGGCAAATTTCGATTCGCCATACGGGTTTGACGGGCGCTGCGGCGTTTCTTCGGTGACGATGCCGCCGGGCGTGATGCCGTCGCCGTAGGTGGACACGGAGCTGATGAGTGTGAATCGCTGCACATCCGCGGCGATGGCGGCATTCACCAGCGTGCGCGTGCCATCCACATTCACTTTCTGATAGATTTCATTGGGGATGTTGGGACCAATCACCGATGCCACATGCACGATGTGGGTCGCGCCGCGCACGGCATTTTTCAGGCTGTCGGGGTCGGTCATCGTGCCGAAAACCAACTCCGCCGCACCCGAATCGAGATGCGGTTGCAGGTAGCGCAAATCGCTGCTGCGGCGAGCCATCGCTCGCACGGGAATGCCGCACCGCACGTATGAATCGACGATGTAACTGCCCAAAAAACCGGTCGCGCCGGTGATGAGCACCAGAGAATTTTTGGAAATCATGGTTATCGGGCGTGGATTGCCAGCGCGTCCGCTTGTCCGTCGGCGTGATAGCTGCTGCGCACCAGCGGGCCCGCTTCCACCCA
>CAYZQQ010000485.1:0-2646 GCA_964480075.1 uncultured Anaerolineaceae bacterium | reverse complement strand
CTGCTCATTCCGACTTCCGGCGGGGCACAGGTGGACGACCAGCTTGCTGACACGCAAAAACCGGACATCCCCCCGATGTGGGTTCCGCACCCGAATCCGCCGGTACTCAAAACGTACGCCGGGTCAAATACCTATCCGGCATATAGCGCGGTTGGATATGTGAGCAGCAGCGGCGATTGTCATGGACAATCACCGTGCTATACCACCATTCAGGCGGCGGTGGATGCGGCGTCTGCCGGCAACCGGATTGTTGTTCAACCGGGTGTGTATGCCCCCTTCACCATCAACGGCAAAAATAGTATGACCGTGCAGGGCATGGATACCGATGCCGTCTTTGTCGATGGCGCAGGCGGCAGTTTCGCGGCCAAAATTATGAACGCCACCAGCGTTAATCTGAAAAATATGACCCTGCGCAACGCCGGCTACGGCGTGCAACTCGACGGTGCGGGCGTGAACGGCTACCTGGCGAGCAGTCTGGGCAATCGCACCCAACTGGATCATCTGCTCATTTACGATGTCACTTCCAATGATGTGTATATGTCGCGTACCAGTACGGTAACAATCACCCGCAGTACGCTGGTGCGCACCAACAACCACATCGGCGTGTATGGCGCGGTGGATGCTTCTATCCCCAGCGGCTGGCAAACACAAGCCGGTACACCCTGGACTATCCAGGATGGCGGTGGCTCGGTGGCGATGAATGATGAGGTGTACGTGTGGCTTGGCGGTGCCGGCAATAGGGGCTTTAGCCACAAAGATATGTCTGTCAGCGGGGCACCGTGGTCAAGCTATGGCCCGGATTCAACCCCCGGTATTCAAGAACCGGGCACCGTTATGGCAACCGGCAGCGATGACCAAATATATATGCTCAGTGGGGCGGGTTGGGATAACCTCGGCGGCGGGTTGATTGACCAAATTGAAAAACTAGATTTCAATCCAGCCAATGGACACGTCTTTGCCGTCCCCTTCCTGGGCGATTATCTGTCTGAATGGGACGGTAGCACATGGACGAATCATACCGGTTTAGCCAACACTAATCAATGGAATTTGACGGTTGACTACGGCACGGGCCATGCTTTTGTTATGAATGGCGCTGACGGGGTTATGGATTTTGACCCCTTCCTGACTACATGGACAAACGTGACCACAGAATCCGTTCATCCCTTGGAGTCTTACAACGACATCCTTTACGCTGGGCGGTATTTGGGACCCAGCCAATACGAAGTGGCTAAAATGAATGTAAATGGTGGCGGCTGGCAGACGGTTATCCCCAATTTGAATGCGACTGTCACCGCGCTGGAATTGGATGACAAAACCGGCACGTTGTACGTCGGCGGTGATTTTACCGACAGAGTCGAACAAGTGGATGTCAATTCCAACAGCACCGCATACATTGGCAATCCCGGCAGTGTGATAACCACCGGCACCGTCTACGATGTTACATATGATGAGTTAACCGGCGATATTTACGCCTGCGGAGATATTAACGGGTCGGGGATAGCCAAATATGATGGCAGTAACTGGACGCGACTGCCGCTTATTGGGGGAGACACAACGGGTATTTGTTATGGTGTAGCTTACAAAGGTGATTTGTATGCCGTCGGGCGCTGGTGGGTCACCGGACAAGGCTGGAAACACGTTGCCCGTTGGGACGGCAGTAGCTGGGAAACATATGACGCTGATTGGTGGCCGCATTCTGTAATTGCCACCAATCAAGGCATTTACTTTGGCGGGGCATTCACCCAAATGGGCGATACTGGCAGTCCGCTAACGGTCAGCAACGTGGCGCGTATCCATGCCGATGCCGGCGTTTACAGCCCCACCGTCAGTAGCTGGTCATCGTTGCCTTTGCCGGTGATACCGCAACCGGGCGCCAGTTACGCCGGTGATAATGCCGGCAACTTGTACCTTATTCAAAGCGGCGGCAGTTCGAATGCCTACAAATACAATATCGCTTCCC
Source organism: uncultured Anaerolineaceae bacterium (assembly GCA_964480075.1). Lineage (GTDB taxonomy): Bacteria > Chloroflexota > Anaerolineae > 4572-78 > 4572-78 > JANTHQ01. The sequence goes on along the minus strand of CAYZQQ010000485.1, from coordinate 686 downwards.
AAACATGGACGAAGCAAGCACTACCCGGCCCGGTCAACGCCAGCGCGATGACACAAGGCAACGGCGGTCGCGTTTATGCCCTGACCGATGGCGGTAAATTCTATACAAATAGCGGTAGTTGGTGGAGTGATGATACCAGCTCCTATGGGCTTTCACCGGCGACGGCGGTCATTACCCACGGTGTGGCAATGGCGTATGACCCGAAGCAGGATGATTACTATGTTTTGCCCGGCGGCAATGGTGTCAAACTATTGAAACTCGATGGCACAACCTGGTCTGATACCGGGCAAAACACGCCCGGCGGCGTCTTCTATGGCGCGGGTCTGGCCTATGTTCCGGCGCTGAAAGACATCGGCGGCAGTGCGCTGTTCGCCGTGCGCGGCGGCGGCACGTCCGATTTCTGGCAGTACCCTTTCCCGGAACCGAACAAAGTCGGCTTTGACCACTCTATCATCTACGCCCCCACCGCCGGCGGCGGAGACTGGATGAACCTGACCGACCCCCTGCCCGCAGATTTCAACTTCCGCATGGGAACGGGAAATTATCAGTATAACGGAACGCATTTGCCGAACAATGGTGGCTGGATACCCACCACTTCCGGCGACCCCTTCCTCGATTCGACGCGGAATGTATATCGTCTGCCCAATGCGGGGCTGGATATGGGCTATCATGCCTATGTTGCTCCG
>CAYZQQ010000484.1:0-2654 GCA_964480075.1 uncultured Anaerolineaceae bacterium | reverse complement strand
TAGGCCATCGGCTCGAAAGCGGTGGTTTGCCAGCGGATGGTGGTATCGCTGCCGAGCGACTGCCCGTACCGGCTGGCAATGCTCCCTTTCAGGGTGACGGTGTATGCGCTGGAGGCGGTGGTTGGAAAACCGACACTCATTTCGGTGTTGCTGTCCCAAAAATAGGTGTAAACTTCGGTGGCGGTTACGGGCGGGCTGATGAGGACATTTTCGCCAATTTTGATGGACGTGGCATCCACCGGGGCGCTGAACGTGACCTGCAAACTATCCCACGGGCTGGCGCGGGTGGAGCCATCGGTCGGGTCGGCGCTGACGATTTTCAGCGGGGGGATGACAGAAAACGATGACACAAATTGGTGGGGCAGGGTTGCGCTGTCGCCCAGCGCGCCGGCGGCGGTATCGGCGAGTTCGATGGTGTATGGCGCATCGAACGCCAGCGGTTCGGCGGGGGTAAAAGAGGCCGTTTCCACACCAACAGCGGCGGGACCTTTGCCGCTGTCGTTCTGCGAGCCGTAAAAATAATCATTGCTGGTTGGGTCGATGGGTGGGGTCAGCCCTTCTGCTGCCCAACTGAAAGTGCCTTTCACTGGTTTGCCCGTGGCAGCGTTTCGCAGGCGGAATGCCGTTTCCACCGAAGCATGGTTCATCGGCTGGTTGAACGCCAATTGGATGACGGGGGTGGGGCTGACATATTGCGCGCCATCGGCGGGAAAATTCGCCACCACCTGCGGCGATTCGGTGCGGAACTGCCACGTGAAGTCGTTTTCCAGCACACTGCTGTCGATGGCGGTCAGCCCGGCGGCGATGCGGGCGGTATATTCCGTGGCGGGGTCGAAACCCTCTTTCGGGGTGAATTGATAAATGGAGGTATTGAGCCACTGCCCATCGCCACGCACGGGTGGCGTGAACGTGAGCGGTTGCGGCAATCCCGCCTGATTTTCGATGGCGGTCAGCGGCACAACGGGGCGATTGAACAGCACGGTCACGGGGGTGTCCGGCAGGATTTCATCGCTGTCCGGCGCGGGCTGCACACTGCTCACCGCCAGATAACCCACCGTCTCGAAGGTGATTTCGGCGGGGCGGTTGAGCGGCAATCCGGCGGCGCTCTGCGCCGATTCCGCCACCGTGACGCGATAGCGTTCCCCCCGTTGGTAGCTATCGGACGGCACAAAACGCACCGTGGAATCGTTCACCCAATCCAGCGCGCCATCCACCGGCGGCTCGATGGAAAACGCTTTTTCCACCGAAGCTGCGTCCATCGGCTGGTCGAAGGTCAATTCCAGTGGCGCATCCAGCGCGATTTCCGCGCCATTTTCTGGCGTGTTCCGCACCACCAGCGGCGGAAACGGCGTCTCCGGCGTGGGGGCGGCGGTCGGTGCGGCAGTGTCGGTGGGGACGGTCTGTGCGCGGACGGCGGGTGTGCCGGTTGCCGGAGCGGGTGCCGGTGTGATTTGGCATGCCACGGCAAGCATCAAAATGGTGAACAGGGTGAAAATTCGGCGTTTCATAAGAGAAATCCTTTCATTACAAATGGTTTTATGCTAAAATATCCACAGAGCTATTTGGGGGGTGATGTATGACGCACGATTTGAAGAAAGAAACAATTGAAAAAATCCAGTTATTGCCGGTTGATGTAATGCCCGAAGTATTGGATTTTATTGAATATTTGCAACATAAGTATAGCCGTACCCGCGAAAAACCGGAAAACCTTATGGATACTTTTGACAGTTGGCGCGATGAACGTAAATCTGATGAAATTGTGGATGATATTTATCGCACGCGCACCGTTTCAAATCGAGATTTATCGCTATAAAGTATCTGCTTGACACGGACATTTGCATCTATTGGTTGAAAGGGCACACGCAGGTAAAAGAAAACTTGCTGCGGGTGGCATGGACGCAAATTGCGGTATCGGTTATTACCCGCGCCGAGTTATATTACGGCGCATACAACTCAAATTATGTTGAGCATAATTTGGAACGGGCGCGCCAATTTTTGCAACCGATCCCCGTTTTGTCTTTGTCGGATGATTCGCTTCGGCAATTTGGCGCACTGAAAGCAACGTTGCGGAAAACCGGACAATTGGTGCCGGATTTCGATTTGCTGATAGCCGGCACGGCTCTGGCTGAAAACAAAATTTTGGTAACGAACAACACCCGCCATTATCGGCGAATCCCCCAACTACAATTGGAAAATTGGGTTACGGCGCAGCCGTAACCGTTACGGCGACCGCCGCCCGCACCGATTGTCCGTCCGCGCGTTTCCCCACCGCCTCAAACCGCCATTCCCCCGGCGAAAGCCGCCACCATGCCGACTCTCCCGCCGCCAGCGGTTGCCCGTTTAGCAGCAGCCGCACCGATTCGGCGCGCACATCCGGGGCGAGTTCCACCGCCACGCGGATTTTCTGCGCATTGGCGGGGATAGCGAACGACCGTTGGAACGTTGCGCCATCATCCGGCGAAATAAAGCGGATGGGTTGCCCCTCTCCCTGATAGGGGGAGGGGAACAGTACCCTCTGGTGAAGAAACCGCTTCGCGTCCCCAGCGGGGAGAGGGTTAGGGAGAGGGGAGGAATCACACAACGGCGAAAATTTCTGCGGCGGCTGGCGGGTGAGATTCTTTGTTGCCCATTGCCCCGCGTTCGGCGGGTACAGC
>CAYZQQ010000483.1:0-2663 GCA_964480075.1 uncultured Anaerolineaceae bacterium | reverse complement strand
CATTTACGCCGAAGACCCCGCCAACAACTTTCTGCCGGAAATCGGGAAAGTTTTGCGTGCTGTTGAGCCGGTGGGGCCGGGCGTGCGGGTGGATGCGGGTGTCCGCACGGGCGATGAAATCTCACTGCATTATGACCCGATGATTGCCAAGTTGATTGTGTGGGGCGAAAACCGCACCGAAGCGTTGCGCAAAATGGATTGGGCGCTGCGCCATTATGTGGTGCTGGGCGTGATAACCAACATTTCATTTTTGTGCGATGTGGTGGCGCACGCGGCATTCCGGCAGGGCGATATCACCACCAATTTTGTGGCGGAATATTTTTCGGGATGGCAGCCGGAAGCGGAAACACCGCCCGACATGGCGCTGGTGGCGGCAGCCATTGCCGACATGCTCGCCGACAATTCGCGGGTCTTTTCGGCGGATGGGGCGGCGGCGGATAGCGATGCGTTCAGCCCGTGGGCAACGCTGCACGGTTTTCGGACGGGGGTGGAGCAATGAGCATGGAGTTTCGCTATCAAGTCGGGGAGGAAATCATCACCGTTTCCATCGAAAAAGACGGGGATGGCTACCGTGTTTCGGTGGGCGAAACCGACCATCGGGTGACGGTGGCTTCATCCCGCCAAGGTATGTTTAATTTGGAAGTAGACGGCCAGCGGCGGCGGACGGTGGTGGCGCGAGCGGACAATCAGCGATTTGTGGCGTTGAATGGGGATGTGTGGCACGTTGAGCGCGTCACCGACCAATCGCGGCGGCGAAGCGCGGGCGGCGGTGCGGGGTCGGGTGCGCTGGAAGCCTCGATGCCGGGTCAGGTGCTGGACGTGCTGGTTTCGGTGGGGGATGCGGTCTCGGCGGGGGAAACGCTGGTTTTGCTGGAAGCGATGAAGATGGAATTGCGGATCGCCGCGCCCGCCGCCGGCACGGTGAAGGCCGTTCACTGCACCGCAGGCGAAACCGTCAATCGCGGGCAATTGCTGGTGGAAATGGAAGCGGACGAATAGCGAGTGACGCGGATTTTATATTTAAAATAGGACGCTGATAAACGCAGATAGACGCTGAATTTTTTAATAAAGTCTAGCCACCGAACACGTTTAAAAAATTCAGAAATAGCACACGGATTGCACGGATTACGCAGATTTTCACTGATTTTTTGAAATATATCTGTAATGTGAAAATCTATCCCGTCCGTGTTATCTGTGTACCATTTTTTAAATCAATCGGAGGAAATTTATGCCCGGAAAATATTTTGAAGAATTGGAAGTCGGTGCGGTGTTCAAACACACATATAGCCGCACCGTCACCGAAATGGACAACGTGCTTTTTTCATCACTGACGATGAACCCCCAACCGCTCCATCTGGATGCGGAATTTTGCCGCAAAACCGAATTTGGCCAGCCGCTGGTGAACGGACTGTTCACGCTGGGGCTGGCGGTGGGAATCACCGTGCACGATTTGACCGGCGGCACGCTGGTGGCAAATTTGGGCTACGACAAAGTGAAACACCCGCGCCCCATGTTCCACGGCGATACTCTAACGGTGGAGACGGAAGTCATTGCCAAACGGGAATCCCGCTCGCGCCCGACGCAGGGGATTGTCACTTTTCAGCACATCGGACGCAACCAGCATGGCGAAATTGTACTCGATTTCGAGCGCACGGCGTTGATGCTGAAACAAGTGACGAATAACGAATAATGAGTGACGAATGACCAATTCCCAATCTCCAATAACCAATTCCCCCCGCCTTCGCCGCTCGGTGCTGTTTATGCCCGGCGACAGTATGCGGAAAATCGAAAAAGCTACCCGGCTCGATGCCGATACCATCGTGATGGATTTGGAAGATGGCGTGGCGCTGAACAACAAAACCGCCGCGCGCGACACCATCGCCGAGGCATTGCACACGCTCGATTTCGGACGGCGCGAGCGGCTGGTGCGGGTCAATCCTCCCGATTCCGGCTTTCTGGATGACGACATCGCCATCACCGCGCCCGCCCGGCCCGACGGATTCGTCATCCCCAAAACAGAAACGGCGGCGGATGTGCAGACGGTCAGCCGGAAATTGGCGGCGGTGGAAGCGGCACACGGCTGGTCGGACGGCTCGCTGCGGCTGGTGGCGGTGGTCGAAACCGCGCTGGGCGTGATGAATCTGAAAGAGATTGCGCAAGCGGACACGCGGCTCGACGCGCTGATGTTCGGTGCGGAAGATTTGGCGGGCGACATCGGCGCGGTGCGGACGCGCGCGGGCTGGGAAGTTTTTTTTGCGCGCAGTGCGGTGGTCACCACGGCGGCGGCATACGGTTTGCAAGCGATTGATATGATTTTTGTGGATTTTAGAAATCTGGACGGGCTGGCGGATGAATGTCGCGCCGCGCGGCAGATGGGGTACGCGGGCAAAATGGCGATCCACCCGAAGCAGGTCGCCATCATCAACCGCGAATTTTCGCCTACGCCCGCCGAAATTGACCGCGCCCGAAAATTAGTGGTGGCGCACCATGCCCATCAGCAATCGGGCACGGGGGCGTTCGCTTTTGAAGGCAAAATGGTGGATATGCCCGTCATCCGCGCGGCGGAACACGTACTGGCGCGAGCTCGGCAGGCGGGACTGTTTCAATGAATAGAGTTGTTCCCGAATAATATTAGGCGAGCCAAAAATTCCATAAGCCCGCAG
>CAYZQQ010000482.1:0-2703 GCA_964480075.1 uncultured Anaerolineaceae bacterium | reverse complement strand
AACATCTTGCAATTCTTCTGATATGTTTGACCAACTAAACATAAATGATACTCCTTTTTAAAAGTGAACGGCACAGCGGGTAATGAAAACTCAATATGCCAACGATAGTATAGTTGGCGAGTGTTAGATTCGTGTTAGAGTTTGCCAAACGGCGCATAAATTGATGGCGGTTTTTCACTTTGCTTGCTTTTTGCTATACTATCGAGTGCATAAAAGATGCCAATATATTCAAAGGAGTTGATAGAATGAACTATCGTCAATTAGGCAGAGCCGGTATCAAAGTCAGCGAGTTATCGCTGGGTTTTTGGGTAACATACGGGCATCAAGTTGGGCTTGAGGTTGCCAAAGCATGTGTGGAAGCCGCCATGGATTCCGGCGTGAATTATTTTGATAACGCCGATATTTACGGGACATCTGAAGCGGAAAAAGTGATGGGAGAAATTATTAAAGGGCTAGACCGTTCGAAGTTGGTGTTGTCGAGCAAGGTATATTTTCCGATGAGCGACGACCCGAATGACCGGGGATTGTCACGCAAGCACATTATGGAATCGGCACATAAAACGCTTAAACGGCTGGGAACCGATTATCTGGATTTGTACTTCTGCCACCGATACGATTACGAATCGCCGCTGGATGAAACCGTGCGCGCTATGAGTGATTTGGTTCAGCAGGGAAAGGTGCTGTATTGGGGTACGTCTGAATGGCGAGCGGGGCAGATTACCAATGCCCATCGCATTGCCGAAACCTGTCGCGTGTATGCCCCGCAGGTGGAACAGCCGCAGTACAATATGTTCCACCGCCACCGGGTGGAAAATGAACTTGCGCCGAATATTGACGATTTGGGATATGGGTTGGTCGTGTGGAGTCCGCTGGCATCGGGGATTTTAACCGGAAAATATAACGATGGTATTCCCAAAGGCAGCCGGATGAGTATGGAAAGTATGAGCTGGCTGCAGAAATATCTCACGCCTCAAAAAGTGGAAAAAGTTCGTCGGTTGACCGATGTGGCGCATGAACTGGGCTGTTCAATGGCACAGTTGGCGCTGGCATGGTTGCTGCGGGAACCGCATATTAGCAGTGTGATTACCGGTGCGAGCCGCCCGGAACAGGTTCTTGAAAATATGAAGGCGCTCGACGTGCTGCCAAAATTGACACCGGATATCTTGGAGCGGATTGAAGAAATCTTGCAAAACGATCCAAACTCAGAGAAGTTTATGTAATAGTTAACGGCGACCGAAATTGGTCGCCATTTTTATGAATGCAGAACGTCTCAAAATTGACAATCATTTTGCCCTGTGATACACTATTTTTGCCGATACGGCGAAAATTATAGCGGCTGGTTACATCTGGCGAGAGAGACTCGGCAGCGAGCGCCGAAGGGGCAAATTTACAGCACTTCCCGTAGGTCGTAAATGACACTCTCAGGCAAAAGTATCGTCAGGTTACAGCATCTCTGGAGAGTTCTGTGTAACAACTGCAGACACCGACGGGGCAACTTTCACCGCACAGGTGAGGTGAATCTCTCAGGTACAGGACAGAGACAACGGGCGTTCTATATAGGCGCTCGTTTTTTGTTTTTTTCAGATGAATGCAGTTCTGTTTCAAAGGAGAGATAATATGTCAGACGAAACGCTAAAACGAACAAATTTGTATGACTGGCATGTGGCGCACAGCGGGCGAATGGTGCCATTTGCCGGATGGGAAATGCCCGTGCAATACCCCACCGGTCCCACCGAAGAACACCATGCCACCCGCAACGCCGCCGGTCTGTTTGATATTGACCATATGGCGCAATTCTCCGTCAGCGGCGCCGATGCCGAAGCCTACCTGAATCATATGAGCACATGGGATACCACGTTGATGCAGGTAAACGATGCCCATTATGCGTTGCTGTGTTACGATGACGGCACTATTGTGGACGACATTTATCTCTATCGATTGCCCACCCACTGGTTTGTGGCGCTCAACGCCTCCAACCGCGCAAAAGACCTGGCGTGGATGCAATCGCACACCGATGGCTTTGATGTCACCGTGACCGATGTTTCTGACGAAACCTATATGATGGCATTGCAGGGTCCCAAAGCCATTGAAATTCTGCAAAAAGTAACCGAAGTTTCAATGGCGAGCGTCCCCCGATTTACCGTGGCAGAAGGCATTGTGGCAGGCATTCCGGCACTCATCAGCCGCACAGGATACACCGGCGAAGATGGTGTGGAATTGTTTTTCGATGCGACAAAAGCTGTACAAATGTGGGAAACACTGCTGGAAGTCGGCAGTCCATTGGGATTGATGCCGGTTGGGTTGGCAGCGCGCGACAGTCTGCGGTTTGAACCCAGCTTCCCGCTGTATGGACACGAAATTTCCGCCGATGTCACCCCCATCGAAGCGCGGCTCGGCTGGGCATTGAAATTAAACAAACCGTTTATCGGGCGCGATGCCATTTTGAAGGTGAAGTTGGAAGGTCCCAAAAAATTGTTGGTTGGATTTGAAATGGTGGATAAAGGCGTTCCCCGCGAACACTATCGGGTTGCTGTCAATGGCGAAATTGTCGGTGCTGTAGCCACGGGAATTTTCGCCCCCACCGCCGGTAAATTCGCCGGACACGCTTATGTTCCGGCAAAATATGCCAAAGTTGGCACCAAAATCCAAATTGAAATTCGGGGCAAGTTGAAAGAAGCGGTTGTCATCCGCCGCCCCTTTTAT
>CAYZQQ010000481.1:0-2707 GCA_964480075.1 uncultured Anaerolineaceae bacterium | reverse complement strand
GTGTTCTATTCCGACTTGGCAACTCAAAGCGTTTATCCAAAGCGGGAATTGCTGTTAATCGGTTATAGTTTACAGGCAGGCACAGATAGAAATGAGGGTACAATATTATGCCATTAGTCGCCCATATGCCGTTCCCGGCATTTAAAACATTAGAAAATCGCGGACAAGAAGTGTTATCGCTGGATGAAGCGTTGCGCCAAGATATTCGCGAATTGCACATTGGATTTTTAAATATGATGCCTGATGCCGCTCTGCAAGCGACTGAACTTCAATTTATGCGACTCATTGGCGGCAGCAACCAAATCGCCCAGTTTTATGTGCATCCGTTCACCATTCCGGGATTACCCCGCAATATCGAAACGCAGGCATATATTGACCGCTATTACACCTCGTTTGAAACGTTGCAGCATAACGGGCTGGACGCGCTCATCATCACCGGGGCAAATGTTGCTAATCCAAAATTGCAGCAAGAATTATTTTGGGAGCCATTGCAGGAAATTATCGGCTGGGCAAATGGAAATGTCACTTCAACCCTGTGTTCGTGTTTGGCAACCCACGCGATTGCGCAGTCACTCCACAGTATTGAACGGCGGCGGCTGCCCAAAAAACGATGGGGCGTGTATACCCACCGCATCACCGAGGCTACACATCCGCTGCTACGTGACATCAACACCCGCTTTGATGTTCCCCATTCCCGTAATAATGGTGTGAGCCGCGCTCAGTTAGAGGCGGCTGGCTTCACGGTGCTGGTGTACAGCGAAGAAGGCGGCGTGCATATGGCGGTGGGACCCGACCAATTTCGCATTGTGTACCTGCAGGGACATCCGGAATATGACCGGGTGAGTTTGCTGAAAGAATACAAACGAGAAGTGAATCGCTTCATCGCCGGGGAACGCCCGGATTATCCCCCGCACCCCGACCATTATTTTTCTCCCGCCGCCGCCGAAATCGTGGACGAATATCACCATATTGTGCAAAACGGCTTGCGCCAAGGCTCGCCCATTCCCCCGTTTCCGGAACAGCACATTGTGCCGCATTTGGACAACACATGGCGCGACACCGGTAAATCCATCTTCAACAATTGGCTGGGGTTGGTGTACCAATTAACCAACATTGACCGTAGAAAACCATTTATTGATGGGATAGACCCCAACAACCCGCTTGGGCTGAATCATATATAAAAGGAGTAGCACAATGAAAGCAGCAACAATTGCAATTCACGGCGGATATGAAACCGATCCAACGACGAAATCGGTAGCAGTGCCCATTTATCAGACGGTGGCATACGAGTTTGACAACGCTCAGCATGGCGCGGATTTGTTCAATCTGGCGGTGCCGGGCAATATTTACACCCGCATTATGAACCCCACCACCGATGTGTTGGAAAAGCGGGTGGCAGAATTGGAAGGCGGCATCGCCGGGCTGGCGGTCAGCGCGGGGAGTGCGGCAGTCAATTACGCTATTCTGACCATCGCCGAGCAGGGAAACAACATTGTTTCGGTGCCGCTGCTGTATGGCGGCACGTATACCCTTTTTGCACATATGCTGCCCAAACAGGGCATTGATGTTCGGTTTGCCAAAGATGACAACCCAGACAGTTTGGAAACGCTGATTGATGACAAAACCAGCGCGGTTTATTGCGAAACCATCGGCAATCCCGCCGGAAATATTGTTGATATTGAAGCCATTGCCAAGATGGCGCATCGCCATGGCGTGCCGATGATTGTGGATAACACGGTTGCCACCCCCATTTTAATTCGCCCGATTGAGTATGGCGCAGATATTGTGGTACATTCGCTCACCAAATATATGGGCGGGCACGGCAATTCTTTGGGGGGAATTATTGTAGATTCCGGAAACTTCCCGTGGGCAGACCACGCCGACCGGTTCCCAACCCTGAACACGCCGGAACCATCGTATCACGGCGTGGTGTACACCGAAGCCCTCGGTCCGGCGGCGTTCATCGGACGGGCGCGCACCGTTCCCCTGCGAAACACCGGCGCAGCCATCAGCCCGCTAAATTCCTTCTTGATATTGCAGGGCATCGAAACGCTGGCGCTGCGGATGGAACGGCATTGCGATAACGCCGCCGCCGTAGCAAAATATCTCAGCGAACACCCGCGGGTGGCGTGGGTCAATTACGCCGGATTGCCTGATTCGCCGTATTATGCGCTGGCGCAGAAATACACAGGCGGGCGACCGTCGGGCTTATTGACCTTCGGTATTCATGGGGGGTTTGACGCGGGGGTGCGATTCTATGACGCGCTGAAACTATTCAAACGGCTGGTCAACATCGGCGACGCGAAATCGCTGGCGGCGCATCCCGCCTCAACCACCCACCGGCAGTTGAACGATGCGGAACTCGATGCCGCGGGGGTTACGCCCGATATGATTCGATTGTGCGTGGGTATTGAGGATATTACAGACATCATCGCCGATTTGGAGCAGGCATTGGCGGTATCGGCAGCATAAATCGCCGTTTGAAGGATAGCGGGGTTGAGGGTGCGCGCATCATTTTAAGTGCGGTGCTGCTTTATGATACGGATGAGATATGGTCTAAAAATGTGGGCGCAACGCTGAGGGTCATTTTATGTAGGGCAGAGCATTGCTCTGCCCTATCTCATATTATTGAGAAGAAGAAAAATGGGGAAAGCGGGACTCGAACCCGCACGCCTCGCGGCACGTGATCCTAAATCACGCTCGTCTG
>CAYZQQ010000480.1:0-2707 GCA_964480075.1 uncultured Anaerolineaceae bacterium | reverse complement strand
CAGATTTTGCATTAACTGAATAGAAACTCAGACTTTTTGCACAAAATTATGGTTAGAGTTTCTGACACTAAATTCACAAAAAATTTCATATCTCGAAATAATTGCGTTCTTTTGAATGCAATTTAGGTTGCACTCCCCGAAGCTTGCCGCGTTTGTCATTCCCGCGAAAGCGGGAATCTATTTTATGGATTCCGGAGAATTTCCTGTGGAAATTTCCGGAATGACGTTTTGAGACCCCGCAGTTTGCCATAGGAACATTCATTTTTCAATTGTTTCCGGTTCGGGGGTGAGGGCGTGTGCCAGCACATCATCAATTGATTCTACCATAATGAACGTCATCTCCCGTCGCACATCCTCCGGAACATCTTCCAAATCGGCATCATTCCGTCTGGGGAAGATGACCGTGGTTAAACCGGCGCGATGTGCCGCCAGCACTTTCTGTTTCAGTCCGCCGATGGGCAACACTTGTCCCTGTAAACTGATTTCGCCCGTCATGCTGACTTCCGCGCGCACGGGACGCCCCGTAAATAGCGACACCAGCGCCGTCACCATCGTCACCCCTGCAGAGGGTCCGTCTTTGGGTACAGCTCCGGCGGGCACATGCAGGTGAATATCGGTGTTCTTAAATTTCTCCGGGGCAATATGCAAGGCTTTATAATTGGCGTGAACGTAACTCAGTGCAATTTGAGCGCTCTCTTTCATAACATCGCCCAACTGTCCGGTCAGGGTCAATCGTTCGCTGCCGGGCATGCACGTGGCTTCCACAAACAGCACATCTCCCCCCACTGAGGTGACTGCCAACCCGGTTGCCACACCCGCTTTGGAGGTCCGCATCGCTGCTTCAAAATGGAAGCGGGGCTTGCCTAGAAATTCACGCACGGTAGCAGGTGTTACTTCCACCGCCGCATCCGATTCAAGGCTGTTGGCGGCAACTTTGGTGGCAATTTTACGGGCGATTTTTCCAATTTTCCGTTCCAGCGTGCGCACACCTGATTCGCGGGTATAATCACTGATAATTTTATGCAGACCGTCATCCGTAAAAATAGTTTCATCCGGACGCAAGCCGTTGCTTTTTACCTGCCGGGGAACCAGATACCCTTTGGCAATTTCCACTTTTTCCGCTTCAGTATATCCGTCAAGGGCGATAATCTCCATTCGGTCACGCAGGGGAGCCGGAATTGTTTCTAGCGTGTTGGCGGTGGCGATGAACATCACTTCGCTCAAGTCGAAATCGACATCCAAATAATGGTCGCGGAAGGCGTAATTTTGCTGCGGGTCAAGCACTTCCAGCAGAGCGCTGCTGGGGTCGCCGCGCCAATCGCTGCCCACTTTGTCCACTTCATCAAGCATAAAAATGGGATTGCGGGTTTCGGCGCGTTTTAAGGCTTGAATGATGCGCCCCGGCATCGCGCCGATATATGTGCGCCGGTGTCCGCGAATTTCGGCTTCATCGTGTACGCCGCCCAAACTCATGCGGGTGAATTTTCGGTTTAATGCGCGAGCGATACTGCGCCCCAGACTGGTTTTACCAACGCCCGGCGGTCCCACAAAAAGCAGAATTGAGCCGCCGGCGCGGTCTTGCCCGGCAGTATCATCTTCGGTGATGTGGCGTTCTTTGCGTAATTTTCGCACGGCTAAATATTCCAAAATGCGTTCTTTAACTTTTTCCAGCCCGTAATGGTCAGAATCTAAAATTTTTCGAGCGTGTTCAATATCCAAGTTATCTGCAGTGAGTTTGTTCCACGGCAGTTCGGTCAGCCAGTCGAGATATGTTTTAATAACACCATATTCGGCGGCTTGAGGGGGCAATTTTTGCAATCGATTTAACTCGCGCACAGCTTCTTTTTTGGTTTCTGCGGGGAGTCCGACTTCATCGAATTTTTGCTTGTAATTTTCAACATCAACTTCGGTTTCATCCGCTTCGCCCAACTCTTTACGAATAGCCTTCATCTGCTGACGCAAAAAATATTCGCGTTGAAGCTGGTCAAGCTCCCCTTTTGCCTCCGACTGAATCTTTTCGCTTAATTCCAGCACTTCCAATTCGCGGGTCATCAGGCGCAGCAACAACCGCATTTTGGCGCGCAGGTCAGGTTCGGTGAGCATCGTCAAACGGTCGGCAAAATCCATCCGCATATTGGCGCTGATGGTATAAAACAGTACCCGCGGGTTGTCTGTTTCTTCCAAAAATGTGATGGCTTCTTCCGGCATTTGCGGCATAAACCGCACAATCTGGCGCGCCAATTCGGTGATACGGCGGGTGAGCGCTTCAATTTCCAGGTTATATTCTTTGGTGTTATCGGTGGTATCCGGGGCGACGGTGATTTTGGCGCGCAAATAGGGTTCGGTTTGCGTCCATTCGTCAATGGTAAAGCGTTCCAGTCCCTGCACAATTATCTGCATGGAACCATCTTTACTGCGGATGCGGCGATGGATTTTGGCAATTATGCCCACCGGATGGATTTGCTCCGCAGTGGGGGTTTCAATTTCCGGCACTTTTGACACAGCCAACCCGATTATTTCTTCATGTGCCAGCGCGTCGTCAACCAACTGGACAGAGCGTTCCAACCCGATGACCAGCGGCATAATGATAAATGGCAACCCTACTGTTCCGCGCAACGGTAGGATTGAGATTTCTTCGGGAAAATTATTTTCAACATCTTGCAATTCTTCTGATATGTTTGACCAACTAAACATAAATGATACTCCT
>CAYZQQ010000479.1:0-2709 GCA_964480075.1 uncultured Anaerolineaceae bacterium | reverse complement strand
GGAAATTTCCGGAATGACATTTTGATACCCCGCAGCTTGCTGCGGGGAGTATTCAATCATTTAAAGTGAAACGATGATTTCTCAATCGGTATTCTCCCAATCCATAACCCCGTTGCGCCGCCGATTGCAATGGCGAGAGAGCCTGCGCGCAGGGTGGATGACTCTCGGCGCAGGACTGGGTATCACTGCGCTGCTACTCATTGCCGGGCGGCTTTTTTTGCTGTTGCCGTCGCTATCGCTGCTGTTTATCGGCATGAGCGCAACCGTATTTTTGGCGGCGATGGGGCAACTGTGGGTGTGGGCGCGTCCACCGTCACCGGCATGGCTGGCACAGGTGGGCGATTCGGTTTTGGGGCTGGATGAACGGCTGACCACGGCGTGGGAATTGCTGTCGGGGCAGTTGGATACCGCGCCGGAATTGCGACACGCGCAGGTTACCGACGCGCTGGGGCGATTGCACCGCGCCAACGTGCGTGCGTCGTTGCCGCTGGTCACATCATCGCGCCGAATGACTGCTGTCGGCGGGGTATTGCTGGCGCTGATATTGTCGGCGGCGGCGTTGGCAATATTGCCCAATCCCCAAAATGCGGCGCTCCGGCAGCGCGTTCAATTGGATGAAACACTCGATGCACAAATAACCGAGTTACAGCAATTACGGACTGAATTGCTGGCAGAACCCGACCCGGCATCGGCATCACAGGTTGAACCGTTGACCGATACACTTTCCGGGTTGATTGAGAAATTGAAAACCGCGCGCGCAGACCATTCGGCGGGCGAGGCGTTGGCGGCGCTGGCGGCGGGGAAAGAAACGCTGGCGCAGATGCAGCATGCCCGGCAACCGGCGGCGCAGAGCTTGCAACCGGCGGCGGATGCGCTGGCGCAATCCGATTCCACTGTGGCGCAGCAAATGGCAGATGCGCTAAAAAATGGCGAGGGTCAGCAGGCGGCGGATATTCTGTCGCAGGCGGGACAATCGGCAAATGGGGCGGAAACACAATCGCTGGCGGACGCGCTGTCGCAGGCGGCACAGGCTGCCGCCGACGACAATCCCGAGCTGGCGCAAAGTTTGCAGCAGGCGGCGAATGCGCTTCAATCCGGCAACGCGCAATCGCAATCGGCGCAACAGGCATTGCAGCAAGCGGCGCAGCAACTCGCTGACGCGGGAAAAGAGGCACAGACGGCGGCGCAAACCGCGCAAGCGCTGGCAAATATTCAGCAGGCACAGCAGGCGCTGGCGCAACAGACCGGCGGCGCAGGGCAGGGGGAAAATCAGCAGCAAGCCGGAACCGGCAACGGTCAGCAGGGAACCGGCGGCACGTCGGGAGCAAATCAGGGGAGTGGCACGAGGGGCGGTAACGGCAGTGGGCGCGGCGAGCCGGGCGCGGGGAACGATGGACTCTATTCGGTCAATGGGACAAATGGCGTCATCCCCACCGACAATGGGGCAAATCAGAATCGGCTGGAAGACTATAATGGGGTGTTCGCCCCGGCGCATGTCGGAGGCGCAGGCGGCGAATTTGTGGTGCCCGAACCGCAGAATCCCGGTGGCGGCGTGGATGTCGGCGAAGTGCCGGGCAATCCCAACCGCGATGCAGGGTCGGCAACCGTACCGTACACCGAGGTTTTTGGACAATACAGCAATCAGGCAAATACCGCGCTGGAAAGTAATGCCATTCCGTTGAGCATGAAAGAGTATGTGCGACAGTATTTTGGCGCATTGGAGCCAAAGTAGAATAATGGGGTTCAGCAGTTGAATACTTGCATACAGCTATCCGTCAATGTACAATCGTTACACTTGATGGAGTTTGCCGGTTAAATTAACACGGAGGTTTACGTTGGTTCGCATAATGATTGTTGATGACCACGAAGTGGTTCGGTTTGGGTTAAAAAGTCTGCTCAGCCGTCAACCGGGCTGGGAAGTGGTGGCAGAAGCAGGAACCGTTGTCGGCGCTATCGAACAGGCGGCGGAACATATTCCCGATATTGTGGTCATGGATATTCGTTTGAGCGATGGCACAGGCATTGATGCCTGCCGGGTGATAACCCGTCAGCATCCCCAGACAAAGGTTATAGTGCTCACCTCGTTTGCCGAAGATGATTTGCTGTTCAATGCTATAGCGGCGGGAGCGTCAGGATACGTGTTAAAACAGGTTGGTAATGATGATTTGGTACGCGCCATTGAAACGGTGTTGCGCGGCGATGCGATGCTTGACCCCAGCGTGACCGGGCAGGTGCTGGCAAAACTCCGCGAAACAACACGCACAGAGGCATTCACCAATTTAACCGACCAAGAACTGCGAGTGCTGGCGTTAATCGCGCAGGGGAAAACAAACAAAGAAATTGCCGGGTTGCTGCATTTGGGTGAAGGTACGGTGCGAAATTACGTCAGCAGTATTTTTAGCAAATTACAACTTTCTAACCGCGCCGAAGCGACCGCTTATGCCGTGCGTCACAATTTAGATAATTTTCTGCAGACATTGCACTAATTGCGCCTTATGGTCATTAGCCCTGATATTTATACTTAACCGTACTATAAATGAATGTTATGGGTTGAATTCTCGGTGGCGTTGGTAGGGGCAACCCTGCGTTTCCGCCCTCTGTAGGGCAGAGCATTGCTCTGCCCCTACGCCTCAAATGATACTTTGTGACGCTGTTCACTCAACGTTCGCTTAAATTTTGTCAATAAAACCGAATTCTGATATATCTTTG
>CAYZQQ010000478.1:0-2726 GCA_964480075.1 uncultured Anaerolineaceae bacterium | reverse complement strand
CTGCGCGACGACCAATTGCTCCCTGCATGGCGCACCGGACTGTTGCAACCCCTTGCCGGTAAACTTGACCGTACAATCATTCAGGATTTACTCCCCGCCGCAACAAATCTTGGCACGATTGAAGATACGTTGGCAGCGGTTCCGCTGGCGATGAATGTGGAACATTTGGTGGTGAACACCACCCTCATCACCCCCACCCCCCTGCAATGGCAAGATGTGCTATCGACAAATGTAACCTATCGCTTTGCCGCCGCCGGCGCCAACAACACCCTCAGCGATGCTACGCTAATTCAGTATCTCGCCGCCGGCGGCACGCTCACCGATGCTGACGGTGCGCCACAAATTTCGCCGGATGCACTGCGGGCGGTGCTGGAATATTATCAATCATTATTACAAAATAACATCATTTCTGCCGATATGTTGGCTGCCACCGATTCGACAAAATTCTGGACAGATTATAAAGAGGGTACCGTCGGATTAACCCATATTGATGCCCACACCTTCCTCAGTGACCGCCATCAATTGCGAACCTCCATCCCCGCTGCCATTCCCACTGTCAATGGCGACTCGCTGGCAATAGCGCATGGCTGGGTAATGGTGTTGATTACCCACGACCCGTTTCGGCAGAAAGCCGCGCTCAATTTAATTGAAACTTTTCTCAGCACTGATGCAAACGCGGCGTGGGCTAGCTATTCACAAAGCATTCCCACTCGCCAAAGTGCCTTTAAATTAATTGCAGCAGATGACCCCTACTGGCAATTTTTGGCGGATTACCTGACCCCCGCGATTGCTCCCCCACAGTTTAAAGGATACACCAGTTTGAGCAACAGTATGCAGCAAGCCGTTGCCGCCATCTTTAACGGCGATACCACCGTGGATGACGCCGTTCAACTGGCGCTGGATAGTTTGGAAAGGTAGCTCAATGAAGCGTAAATTACATGCCATCATTGATGCCGCCCTGCGCGCGGCTGACCCTTTCCGCGCAGTGACCCACCACCTGCATCGCACCGAAAACCGGCTGACCTGTGGCGGCACGCGCTATAATCTTGACGAAATTGACCGCGTGCTGGTTATTGGGTTCGGCAAAGGTAGCGCCCCGATGGCATACGCCGCACACACGCTGCTGGCAGACCGTATTTCGGCGGGCACAGTCATTGTAAAATACGGTCACACACTCCCCGAAACCATTGATATTTCGCCCATTACCCTGACGGAAGCCGGACACCCCATTCCCGATGCACACAGCGTTTTGCACACCCGCCAGCTCATTCATTTGCTGGCAGATACCACACCCCACAACTTGGTGCTGTGTCTCATTTCCGGTGGTGGGTCTGCCCTGCTGTCGCAACCCGCAGCAGGTGTTTCACTGGCAGACCTGCAATCGTTGACTGCCAGATTGCTGAAAGCCGGTGCGCCCATCGGCGCGATAAATACCGTCCGTAAACATTTGTCGCAGGTAAAAGGCGGACAACTGGCAAAATTGGCGCATCCCGCCCGGCTCATCAGCTTAATTTTAAGCGATGTTGGCGGCGACCCGCTGGATGTGATTGCGTCGGGACCCACCGCTCCCGACCCCGGCACGTTTGCGGATGCCATTGCCGCATTGAAACAATATGAGTTGTGGAAAACACTTTCGCCCGCCATTGCCCGCCATCTGCGCGATGGCGCGGCAGGGTTCCATCCTGAAACGCCAAAACCGGGCGACGCAATTTTTAACGGCGTGCAAAACCATATCATCGCCAACAATCGTATGGCGCTCAATGCGGCGGCAGAGGCGACACGCGATAACGGGTTTTCTGTCACCTGCCATCCCGATTTTGTGGAAGGTGAAGCGCGCTCGGTGGCGGTATGGGTGGCAGCGCAAACGCGCCGGTTGCGGCGGCAAGTGGATACCACCGGCACACCGGCTGCATTTTTGTTCGGCGGCGAACCCACCGTCACCGTTCGCGGCGACGGGTTGGGTGGGCGAAATCAGGAATTGGCGCTGGCAACCGCGCCGGCAATTGCCGGACTGCCCAATGTGCGGCTAGCATGCGTCGCCACGGATGGCAATGATGGACCCACCGATGCCGCCGGAGCCATCGTCACCGGAGAAACCATCGCCCATGCCCGCCAACGCGGGCTGGACGCCGCCGCATATTTGCGCGCCAACGACAGCTATCATTTTTTTGAAGCCTCCGGCGAACTGCTGAAGACCGGCGCAACCAATACCAATGTCAATGACATCGTGGTGGTGCTGGCATGGTGAACGCAGAAATGCCACTGCACGCCACTTTGCGTGAGCCAACGCCCTCACGATTGCGACAGGTGGGTCACGCCGATTTGGTCATCGGGTTTACCACCCACAGCGCAAAACCCGCGCTGGCGGCACAACTTGCCCGGCAGGCGGTATACGAGGCGCGCAAATATTTTCCCCACCAAAAAACGGTCATCATTCATACCGACACCGGTTTGAGTGACCGTACGCGGCAAGCAGTCCAAGCCGAGGCGGCAGTGGGAGTGCCGGTTATCACCAGCCGGTACACCGGTGTTTTGGGAAAAGGTGGCGGAACCAGCGCCATATTGCAGGGAGCGCTGCAACTCAATGCGCGCGCCATCGTCATTTTGGATAGTTTCACCTCCGCCTTTTCCTCCGATTGGATACCGGCACTGGCAACAATGGCGCTCAACGGGCATGCTGATTTGGTCAAAGCGCGATACGGGTGGCAGCTCCCCGACAGCGCATT
>CAYZQQ010000477.1:0-2742 GCA_964480075.1 uncultured Anaerolineaceae bacterium | reverse complement strand
TGTCATACGTTGATGTGCGCTGCACGGTCGGAAAATGTTCGGTGATGGATTGCTCACACTGTGCCAGCGCTTGCGGATGAGAATAGATGGTGCGGATATCGGAGATTTTTACACCGGGGAGCACCATCAACTGATGGGCTATGCGCAATTGCACCTCCCCCACGATGGTCAGCTTGTATCGCAACAGCAAATCGTAATTGCGATGGATACTGCCCGCCAGCGAATTTTCTACCGGCACGATGCCTTTATCCGCTTTACCGGATGTGACTCGGTCAAACACAACTTCAAACGATTCGCACGGCAGCGGTTCAATGGTATCGCCAAAAAATTTCACTGCCGCCGCTTCGCTGTATGCCCCGCGTTCACCCTGAAAAGCGATTATTTCCTGTTTCTCTGACATAGTTATGTACTCTCCGCATCTTCTTCATTTCCCAAAACCATGTAGCGTCGCTCCGGGATGTCTAAAATTTTATAGGGATAAATATTATTGACAATTGTATCCTGATATAGCGTAACGGTTTGTTCATTGTGGCGATAAACGTGGTGGTGTCCGTGGATGAGAAAATGCGGTTTAAAGGTTTTCATCAACCACAAAAATGCCTCAAACCCGCGGTGAACATGATCGCTGCCATTATGAATACCCAATGGGGGAGAATGGGCTACCAAAATATCGAGGGCATGCCCTTTAAATATACGGTTCATCAGCAAATGGGGAACCAGTCGATATACTTTCAGCCACATTTCCAAATCGGTGTGCTGAAAACTGCCTTCCAATTTATAGCGGATGGAGCCCTGCAACCCTGCCACCAGCAGTCCATTTACATCCAAAATGCGTCCGTCCAAATTTATGCCGCCTCCGGGTCCGATGAGCGCCTCGCCGGAAGGGGTATATTCTTTCTCCGCGTCGTGGTTTCCATGCACATAATATAGCGGAATATTCAACATACTGACCAGGTATTCCAAATAATAATATGGCAAATCGCCGCAACCAAAAACTACATCAACACCGTGAGCTTTGGTTAAAACGGCGGGACTATAAAGCCAACTCACAACTTTATCGCTAACACATAGCGCCTTCAAAAAAATTTCCTCGTTCTGGGGTGTATAAAACTGGAGCAGTATACCATGCCCTAAATTTCGTGTCAATGAAGTGAAAATCACGGGCGTATTTTAATTCTGGGGCAAATGATACTTAACTCAATGGGTGTCATGTCATTCCGGAAATTTCCACAGAAAATTATCCGGAATCCAAAGAAAAAACTGTGGATTCCCGCTTTCGCGGGAATGACAAATGTCCTTATTTTATTTTTGAGAATCTTGTCTAAAAACTGAACCGTACTCGAAAATCACTATTCAAGACGATGAATAATGTGCGCATCAAACCAATCGGTGAGCGACACTCGGAAAATGTATCCCAGCGCCACCAGCGCCAGCACAGCCACAATCAGTGCGATGAACACCCATGGCGGCGCTTGAATGGATGATGCGCCCACCCATGCCACCAAAAATGTAAAGGGTCCCCGGCTGAGCAGCGTTGCCCACGCCAGCGTTCGCAATCGAACGCGGCTTAGCCCGGCAATAAAATATGGAAAATCGCCAATGGGCAACAGCAAAATAATGACCCACAGCCAAACTGTCTCTAATTTGGCGAGCCGTTCATATTTTGCGAGCTGGTCGGGTTCCACGTGCCGTTCAATAAACGGGCGACCCAATTGACGCGCCAGCCATGCCGCCAGCACGCCTCCCAGCACAATGCCCAGCACGCCATACATGCCCCCCCATGCCAATCCGAACAACGCCCCGCCCAAAAATTGAATCGGGTAGCCCGGTATCGGCGCGCCGATAATTTGAACCACACTCAGCGCCAAAAAAGCGATGGGCGCCCACACGCCCAACGAATGGATGGCGCTCGCCAACTGAGATTCATCGCCGCCGGAGAGCAGCACCGCAATCGGTTGCCATAAAATTACGGTGGTCGCCCCCAGCAGCAGTATCACTGCCCATGGCAGCCATTTCGATGCAATGGCGCTGTTTAATTCTTGCTTCTGTGTATTTGCTTCAGATATCATCGTTTTCTCACCTTCAAAATTGTATCACAAAGTGACACACAGCCAAACCCCTGCCCCGATGCTTTTTTGCTCAAGCCTCTTTCATGCCGTAAAATGAATGAAATCCGTAAAAATATCAGGGGGGTGTATGTTTAACCAGCCGTCTTTAACCCAGCCGCAATTTTCAACCCATCAGGAATTTGTTACAGCGCTGCAAAATCTCACCGGCGATCCATTGGAGCAATTCGGTGGAAATATGGTGGTGTATCGCGGCAATCCGCAGGCAAAATTAATGATTATCGGAGAAGGTCCCGGCGCAGAAGAAGACCGGCAGAAAAAACCGTTTGTGGGGCGCAGCGGGCAACTGCTCGACAAAATTCTAGCCGCCGTCAATTTTAACGCGGAACAAGATGTGTATATTTCGAATGTGGTTCGCCGCCGCCCACCCAATAATCGCGACCCGTTGCCCGCCGAAATTGATTTTTTTAAACCCTATTTGTTCGAAGAAATCCGGCTCGTCGCGCCAAAAATTATTTTGCTCATCGGGCGATACGCCATGCTCACCGTGCTGGGCGAAAAACGCGGCATCACCAAAGTGCGCGGTCAGTGGTTTCAGCGCGGCGATTATTGGGTTATGCCGATGTTCCATCCCGCATATCTGTTGCGCAATCCGCAAAAGACACCCGGTTCGCCC
>CAYZQQ010000476.1:0-2754 GCA_964480075.1 uncultured Anaerolineaceae bacterium | reverse complement strand
GGTGCCCTGGGGGGTGGCCGTCCGCCGCCATCTCACTCACCAATTCTTCCACGTTTGCCGGCATTTTGTCTTTTGCCAGCATGCGGTGCTCGTGCAGGTCAAACGCAACCGGGGCGAGGGCATCGGTTGCCAGCAATGCCTGCCACGCCGCATCGGGTTGTTTGGCGGCGGTGGCGGCGAATCGCGTCCACAGCGTTTCCAAATGCGCGTGCAAGCTGTCCAACTCGGCGTCGAGCATGCGGGCTTTGTCGTCTTTGACGTTTTGCGAAACCAAACATCCGGTGAACGATCCGGCGTGGAATAGTCGCTCTGACAAATCATAATTTTGCCGGACGGTAGCAATCCATTGCGAGTATGTTTCGGGAGAGAGGGCGGGCAGTGCCGGATGGGTTTTCGCCGCGATGAGATCATCGGTTAATGTTGCGACGAATGCGGCTAGTTCCGACGAATCGCTACCGCCGGGAAAGATGGAATCTAAATTCCAATTGATGGGAACGGTCATAAGTTTCACCTCGTTGTGGAATGAACTATTTCATTTTTGTGGCAGCGATGAGCAAGCTTGCCCATCCTACTAAAAAGGCGATACCCCCCAGCGGGGTAATCGCGCCAAAAATGCGAATGTTGGTAAATACCAATGCGTACAAACTGCCGGAAAACAAAATGATGCCCGCAAAAAACGCATACCCGGCGACGGAAACGCTTTTGCCGGGTACTTTTTCGGCGAGCCAGCCAACTGCCAGCAGTGCCAGCGCATGATACAGTTGATATTGGGTAGCAGTTTGGTATGTTGCATGCAACGCTGCATGGCGGGCAAAATACGCTTGCAGTGCGTGCGCGCCGAAGGCACCGGCGGCAACGCCCAAGAATGCGAAAATCGCGCCAAAAGCGACCGCAAATTTTTTCATACGGATTGTCCGCGGAGGGCGCGCAATTCTTCAAACAGGGCTATTTCCTCCGGGCTGAGATTTTGCGGCAGACGCACATTTAGCGTTACATATAAATTTCCAATTGTGCGGGCGTTGTTCAGTTTGGGCATCCCCTGATTGCGCAGCCGAAATGTTTTGCCATTTTGGGTTTGAGGTGGAATTTTTAGCTTTAATTTGCCTTTTGGGGTGGGAACTTCTACCGTGCCACCCAAAATGGCGGTACACAATTCTACCGGAACTGTCACGCGCAAATCTTCGCCATCCACTTCCAGCGATGGGTGTTTGGCGATGGTGACGCGCAAAAATAAATCGCCGTTGGATGCGCCCCCGGCGCCGGGACCCCCCTCGCCTTTAATGCGCACTTTGGTGCCATTCTTCGCGCCGACGGGGATTTTCACTTCCAAACGGCGATTGTTGGCGGTGTGCAAGATACGGGTTGTGCCGTGGTAGGCTTCTTCCAGTGTTATTTCCACGTCGCGGGTATAGTCTTTCCCTTTGTGGGCGAAGGGTTGTCGTTGGGTTTGCCCGTGCATCCCACTCATGTTGCCAAAAATGGCTTCAAAAAAGTCCGAGAATCCGGTTGCACCGCCCGCTGCACGCCGATTGCCCGCCGCGCCGCCAAACAGGTCATTCAAATCAACACCGCCGGTCGTCCATTCACCCCAATTGAACCCTGCGCCACCGCGCTGGTATGCGCTGCCCAACTGGTCGTATTTGGCGCGTTTCTGCGGGTCAGAGAGCACTTCGTTCGCTTCATTGATTTCTTTGAAACGTTCTTCGGCTTGTTTGTTGTTCGGGTTCATATCCGGATGATATTTTCGAGCCAATTTGCGATAGGCTTTTTTTATTTCGTCTGTGGTGGCTTTTTTATCTACGCCTAAAACTTTATAATAATCTTTATATTCCATCTGAGCCTCTTTGAAAACGATAATCTTAATTTGTCCAACACGATATTATAGAAAGATTTGCGTTAATCTTCAAATTCTCCCGGATACCCCATAACATCCGCTTTGAGCACCACCTCGCCGCTGCTGTTGACGCATTGGCACGCGAGCCGCACCCAACCGCGCGCGGGGTCGGCTGCTGCCACTTCTGCGGTGGCGGTAATGGTGTCGCCGATATAAACCGGGGCGGAAAAATAAAAGTGCATTTCGCTGCCTAAAAACGCCCATAGACCGCCCAAATGGGTTAACATGCTGGCGGTGAGCAATCCCGGCACGATGCGTCGTTTAAACGGCGTTTGTGCCATATAGCTGTTGTCCGTGTGCAGTGGATTTACATCCCATGTGGCGCCGATAAACAGCGAGACATCCCCGTCGGTGAGCGTGCGGGTAAAGGATGCTGTTGCGCCGATGTCGGATGAACGGGGAATACGGTTCGGCATAATTGGACGTTTCATTGTGTACCCTCGGTATTTTTACAATTTTGCCATTTGCCGACCGGCAGCCAAAATATTTTCGACCGCTTGTTTGTCGGCGGCTTCGGAATACACCCGCAAAACGGGTTCGGTACCCGATGGACGAATGAGCAGCCAGCTATCATCGGCGAGCATAAATTTAATGCCATCGCCGGTTTGAATGGACATAATGCGTTCGCCGTTGATGGCAGTAGGGGCTTCGTTTGCCAGCCGCTGCACCATTTCCGCCTTCGGCACGGGATGGCTCAATTTTATATCGGTGCGATGATACCATGTGGGTCCGACAGTTTTTTGCAGGTCGGCAACCAGTTCGTGCAAGGGAACGTGGGCATCCGCCATCAACTCCAGTAGCAACAACCCCATGAGCACGCCGTCACCTTCCGGCACGTGCCCTTTGATGCTGATACCACC
>CAYZQQ010000475.1:0-2758 GCA_964480075.1 uncultured Anaerolineaceae bacterium | reverse complement strand
GGCTGGCGAGCTTGCTGGCGCTGTGGCTCACCGGACAATTTTTGTTCGGTGCGGCGCATCTTTCGGTGCAGCGTGCGACCCCCGCCGATACCGCCGTTTTTTCTGCGCTGAAAACTGCCCCGCCCGATGACGTGCTGTGGATTTCGCTCCCCGCCGATGCCAACCGGCTCGATTTTTCGGCGTGGTGGGTGGGCAACCAACAAACGCGGCAACCAACCACCATTTTGCCCGCCGATGCTGACGCCATCGCCCAAATACCGTTGCCCGTGGCGAACACGCTGTGGCTGTACGAGCGGGGGCGTATGGCGAGCGACCCGCCCCATCCGGCGGCAATTCGCTTCGCGACGCAGGAATTTCCGTTGGATGAAATATGGCTCAACGGCGGTGGGCGACTCAGCCGGTATGCGGTTTTCCCCGCCAATTTGCGCGCCGTGCCGCTGGATGTGCCGTTTGACGGGGGCATCTCGCTGGCAACATTCGCCACCACCGCGCAGATCATTTCTTCGGGAGATGTGCTCGGTGTGCGCTTGCAATGGCAAATTAAAACTCTGCCGGATGCGCCGTTGGTGGCATTCGTCCATCTGCTGGGTGCGGATGGTACGCTGGCAGTTCAGCAGGATAGATTGCTGCCCGACCCGCAGGATTCCACGCAATTTCCGCCGGACACGCCGCACTGGCAGGGGTACGGGCTGCAACTTCCCGCCAATTTGCCCGCCGGCGATTATTCGCTGGTGGTGGGGGTGTATCGTCAAACCGATGGCGCACGCCTCACCCGCGCGGATGGTTCGCCAGATGATTTTCTGTATTTGACGACGATTTCAGTGAAAAGTGAAGAGTGAAAAGTGAAAAATAACCAATCTCCAATCTCCAATCGTTACATCCCTGTGGCAGAGCCGAAAATCGGCGCGCGCGAATTGGAACTCGTTTCTGATTGCGTGCGCTCCGGCTGGGTGTCATCCAAAGGGAAATATGTGAACCGGTTTGAAGAGAATTTTGCCCGATTTTGCGGTGTGAAATATGGTGTGGCGACTTTTAATGGCACGATTGCGCTCCATTTGGTGCTCGCGGCGCTGAATATCGGCACGGGGGATGAAGTGATTGTCCCCAGCCTGACGTTTGTCGCCACGGCGAACGCGGTGGCATATACCGGCGCAACCCCGATTTTTGTGGATTCCGAACCGGCAACGTGGAATATCGACCCCGCCGCCATCGAAACCGCCATTACCCCGCGCACCAAAGCCATCATCCCGGTGCATTTGTACGGTCATCCCGCCGATATGGATGCCATCAACGCCATCGCCCGGCGGCACAATCTGCGGGTCATCGAAGATGCCGCCGAGGCACACGGCGCGAGCTATCGGGGCAACCCTGCCGGGTCGCTGGCGGATGCCGCTATTTTTAGTTTTATGGGAAATAAAATCATCACCACCGGCGAAGGTGGGGTGGTGGTGACGAACGACCAATCGCTGGCAGAACGGTGTTTCTTTTTGCAGAATCACGCCCGTCAGCCGGATAGCCCATATTGGCATACCGAAATCGGGTTCAACTATCGGATGACCAATTTGCAAGCCGCGCTTGGGGTGGCGCAATTGGAACAGATTGACGAGTTTATCACCATTCGGCGGCGGAATGCGGCGCATTATATGGCGCGGCTCGGCGATGTGCCGGGGCTGGTGATGCCTCCGCAGATGGAATGGGCAGAAACGGTGTACTGGATGTTCGCGCCGCTCATCACCCCGGAATTTGGCATTGACCGCGACACGGTGATGGCGAGCCTGCGCGAGCGCGGCATTGAGAGCCGCCCGTTTTTCGGCTGCGTCCATCAAATGCCAATGTATGACACCGGGCAGACGCTCCCCGTGGCGGAAGAACTGTCGGCGCAGGGCATCAACCTGCCATCCGGCACCACGTTATCCGCCGCTGATATTGATTTTGTGAGCGATGTGCTGCTTGAAATGCGGGAGGCATAAAAACCGAAAACGTGAAGCCTGAAACCCGAAACTTGAAACCCAACCGCAACCGCATAACGGTCGCCGACACCATCGCGTGGGCGCTGGTGCTGGTGTATATCGTCACTTTTGCTTGGCTGGCGATTTTGCGGCACGCCAGTTTTAATTCCAGCGCGTTCGATTTGGGAATTTATGACCAGGTGGTGTGGAACACGCTGCACGGACGGCTCTACTTTTATACCACCACCGGACAACCCTTGCTGCACCTTTCCAACCACGCCGACCCATCGCTGATTTTTGTCGCCCCTTTTTACCTGTTTTTCGATAGTCCGATAACCCTGCTGATATTGCAGGCGGCTGTCATCGGGCTGGGAGGATTGCCCGTCTTTTGGCTGGCACGTCGTCTACTCAAAAGCGATTTCGCCGCCTTGAGCCTGCTGGTGGCGTATTTTTCATTTCCCTCATTGCAGGTTGTGCCGCTGTGGGATTTCCACCCGCCTGCGCTGGCGACCGGTTTACTGCTGTATGCGTTCTATTTTATGGTGCGCAAAAAATACGGCTGGTTTTTGCTGTTCGCCGCCGTGTCGATGGGTTTTAAAGAGCAAATCCCACTGATAGTGGCGTTTATGGGATTGTACCTGCTGGTCATCGAACGCAATTGGCGTATCGGCGCGCTGACTGTTGCTGTGGCGGCGGTCTATTTTGTGGCGAGTATGTATTGGGTCATTCCGGCGAACAGCATCATCGGCTAACACCTGTTTTTGGATTATCACGCCGAGTTGGGTAGCACCCTCGCCGAAATCATCGTT
>CAYZQQ010000474.1:0-2762 GCA_964480075.1 uncultured Anaerolineaceae bacterium | reverse complement strand
ATGGAAGCTATCTGGAAGACCAGGATCACTGGTGGATGGCGGGCATGTATCGTGATGTCACGCTGTGGAGCGTCCCGTCCGTGCACCTGCGGGATGTGTTCGCCCGCACCGATTTGGATGCCGATTATCGTGACGCGGACTTGACCGTCCACATTGCGCCGGAAGCATTTTCCGGCGACAAAATGGACGGATTCACCGTCTGCGCACAACTTTTCGACGCACGCGGAACGTCCGTTTTTTCGTCCCCGCTGTCCGCGCCTGTCCGTGAATCGTCCGCCGATTTGCTCGCTGCTGACCTGACTGCCACGGTTGCCAATCCCGCCAAATGGACGGCAGAAACCCCGAATTTATACACGCTCACCGTTTGGCTGAAAAACCCCACCGGAAAAACCGTGCATGCCGTGCGGCAGCGCATCGGATTCCGCCAAATAGAAATACGCGGACGCGAATTTTTGGTCAACGGACAGCCCGTGCTGTTCAAGGGTGTCAATCGGCATGAGCATGATGACCGGCACGGCAAAACCGTTTCGGAAGCGTCCATGCGCGCCGATATTCTTTTAATGAAACGCTTCAACTTTAATGCAGTGCGGAATTGCCATTACCCCATGCATCCGCGCTGGTATGAATTGTGCGATCAATTCGGGCTGTATGTGATTGACGAGGCGAACATCGAATGCCACGGGGTGTACAACCGGCTGACCAACGACCCGCAGTGGGCGCACGCTTTTTTGGAACGAGGCATCCGCATGGTGGAGCGCACCAAAAATCACCCATCCATCGTGATGTGGTCGCTGGGGAATGAGAGCGGTATCGGTCCGAATCATACCGCGCTGGCGGGCTGGATTCGCGCCGCCGACCCGACGCGCCCCATTCATTATGAAGGCGCTATCAGCAAAAATAACGGCGGGCTGGACTGGCACGGCTGGCATCTCGCCACCGATGTGGTTTGCCCGATGTACCCCGCTGTGGAAGAAATTGTTGAATTTGCAAACGACCCGCGTGGCAACCGCCCGCTCATTATGTGCGAATATGCCCATTCGATGGGCAACAGCACGGGTAATTTGAAAGAATATTGGGATGCCATCGAAGGCAATTTCGGGTTGCAGGGCGGCTTTATTTGGGATTGGGTGGATCAGGGTTTGCGGAAAGAATCCGCCGCTGGCACGCCGTATTGGGCTTATGGCGGTGATTTCGGCGATACCATCAACGACAAAAACTTCTGCATCAACGGGCTGATTTTTCCCGACCGCACCCCGCATCCGGCGATGTTTGAATGCAAAAAAATCTTTCAGCCGATTGTGGCGGAATATCTTTCGGCGGGAAAAATCCGTTTGCACAATAAACGCTTTTTTGCCCCACTCACCGATATTGCCATTGAATGGGAAATTGCCGCCGACGGGCAACCCCTCCGCAGTGGCACACTCGACCCGCTCAATATTCCGCCGCAGGGCGAGCAAGTTATCACCATTCCGGTGGGGGAACTGACACCGCCGCCGGGCGCGGAAACATTCCTCACCCTCCGTTTTCTACTAACAGAGGAAACCCTATGGGCGAAAGAAGGCTACGAAATCGGCTGGGAACAATTTCCCCTGCCGGAAAAAACATCTGCACCCGCCGTCATTCGTTCCAAAAGTATGCCCATGTTCACGCTGGATGACCGTAGCGCACTGGTCAATATTGATGACGGCGCGTTTCAATTGCGGTTCGACAAGCACGTCGGGCAATTTGTTTCGCTGGTATATGACGGGCAGGAATTGCTGGCGGAAAATATCGCGCCGAATTTTTGGCGCGCCCCCACCGACAATGATGGCTTCAAATTCGCCCCCGATTTATCGGGTAAACTTCTCGGCGAATGGCTGACTGCCGGATTGCACAAACTGCAATTCACCGCCGAAGCGGTATCGGTGGCGCAACTCGCACCGCACATCGTGCAAATTTCCACTGCATCGGCGGGGATGGTGGCAGGCGCTCCCGCCGGAATCACGGTTCAGCAAACAGTTTCGGTGTTCGGCACGGGGGATATTCTGCTGCAAAACCAGATCTCCATCAATGAGAATTTGCCGCTGCTCCCCCGTGTGGGATTGAAATTTGCGTTGGTTTCCGGATTTGAGCGGGTGCAGTGGTTTGGGCGCGGACCCTATGAAAATTACAGCGACCGGAATGTCGGTGCGGCGGTGGGGCTGTACTCCGGCACGGTGAGCGAACAATATGTGCCGTATATTGTGCCGCAGGAAAACGGCAACAAAACCGATGTGCGCTGGCTTTCGCTAGAGAATCAGTCCGGCACAGGGCTGCTGATGGTTGCCCAGCCGAGTATGGAAGCGGGGGTGAGCCACGTTTCGGCTGACGACCTTTTTGCCGCCACCCACACCTGCGATGTGCATCCGCACCCTGAAACCATCGTCACGCTTGATGCGCGGCAGATGGGACTCGGCGGCGAAAGTTGCGGCCCGCGCACCCTGTCGCCGTATCTCATTCCACCCGGCGAATACCGGTTTGCAGTGCGCTTCCGCCCGTATCGCACCGGCACAGAAAATCCGGCGGAACTGGCACGGCAGAAAATTCAAGCATAGCAGGGCTTACGCTGTCAGAAAAGAAAAGCATCAAATTTCACGAATTATCCTAATTTTTTTCGTGAATATTTGTGTAATTCGACGCAAAATGTGGCAAAGCACGTAAAATCTAAAAAGAAAAGGGGTGGATAAACCGATGCCGAAAATCGCATTTTTGGGGGCGGGCAGCACTGTTTTTGCCCGCAATTT
>CAYZQQ010000473.1:0-2780 GCA_964480075.1 uncultured Anaerolineaceae bacterium | reverse complement strand
TGTGCGCGCATCGGCGGGAATATCACCAAATTGCGCTGTGGTCACGTCGGTTGCCCCGTCATTTTCCGCAGTGTCCGCCGGATGGTATGTCGCATCAATGATGTCTTGCCGATTGAGTTGGCTGTTCAAAATTGCCAGTTCACGGCGAGCAAACGGATTGCTCATATCATACGCCAGAATATTTTCCAGATAGTCCCGTTTGCGAGCGGGGTCATCCGCAATCCGCGCCAGATATTCCCACGCCTGAATTTTTTGTGTGCCGGACGCATCGGTGATGAGCACCCGCTCCAGATACATCCGCGCTTCATCTATGTCCCCCGCTTTGGCGGCGGCGATACCGTATACCAGTGCCATCCGTGCCGTTTCAGACATACGATTCCCCCATTTTTTACTTTCGACGGGCAAGTTCGTTGGCGTAAGTTTTGCCGAGCGTGGCGGCGTGCGCCCGCGCCCAATCGGTGAGGCGAGTGCGTCCGGCAGGCGGCGATTCGACATAGAGCAAATCTGCCATCAACCCTTCGATTTCGGGGCGGGTAATCGTCACATCGCCCATTATTTTGCCGATGAGCTTGCCTGCGCGATAGCCAATCTCCGGCGAAACCCCCACGATGGGGCGCCAAACGCCGATGATTTTGGCAATGGTTTTCGCCAACCCGCGATAGGTGAATGTTTCCGGACCGATGGCGTCAATGATGACGTTTTTCCGCTGCATAGCTTGTTCCACTGCCAGTGCCGCCAAATCATCCACATAGATGGGTTGAAGGCGATAGCTCCCATCCCCAAACACGCCAAACACGGGCAAATGCCGCAGCATCCACGCAATATTGTTGATGAGAATATCCTCTTTGCCAAACAGCACAGTGGGGCGCAAAATGGCATAACTCAATCCCGATTCGATGAGGGCATACTCCAGTCGCCCTTTTCCGCTGAAATATTCCAATGGCGAATTTTCATCGGGATTGGTGATGCTGACATGCACCACCCGTTCCACCCCGGCGGCCTGCGCCGCGCGGAAAAGGGTCAGCGTGTTTTGCACGGCCATTTCGTGGGTGAATGT
This sequence comes from uncultured Anaerolineaceae bacterium, assembly GCA_964480075.1. Lineage (GTDB taxonomy): Bacteria > Chloroflexota > Anaerolineae > 4572-78 > 4572-78 > JANTHQ01. The sequence goes on along the minus strand of CAYZQQ010000473.1, from coordinate 1,723 downwards.
GTCGTGATTGAAGCGCACCCAATAGGTGTTGATGAGCGCCGACACCCCGCGCAATTGCTCCGCGAGCCGGTCCGGTTCATCAAAATGGAAAGGGTACGCTTGCACACGCTCGCCAAAAGGGTTGGGGCGATGGAGCGAATTGGTCAGCGTGATGACTTCTGTGTCCGCATCAAGCAACCGGTGGGCGATATATTTTCCGGAATAGCCGAACGCGCCGGTGACAGCAATTTTCGGGGGCATGGTTATTTCCTTTCCAGCAACATTGGGCCGAGTCGCCGTCCGCCCAGCAGATGCATGTGCAAATGAAAAACTTCCTGCCCGCCATCATAATTGCAATTGACGATGAGCCGGTAGCCGCTTTCGGCGATACCGCGTTCTTTGGCAATTTTCGCCGCCACCACAAACAAATGCCCCAGCAGGGCTTCATCTTCGGGGGTCACGTCATTCACGGTGGGGATGAGTTTGTTGGGCACAATCAGAATATGGGTGGGGGCGCGGTGAGCAATGTCGTGGAAGGCCGTCACGCGGTCATCTTGATATTCGATATTTGCGGGAATTTCACCGCGGATGATTTTGCTAAAAATGGTTTCTTCCGGCATTTTTACCTCCGTGGGTAAGTCTAAAGTCTTCACATATCACGTTTTCACGTTTCAGCGTGGCAGGGTGGCAAAATTTCATTCGTCATTCGTCATTCGTCATTCGTCATTCGTCACAGATAGTATTGCCAGTCCGGCGAAAATCAGCAAAATTCCCCCCAAAGATGGGAGCGTGAGCCGCTCGCCGAGGAGGAAAATGCCCAACAGTGTCGCGGTGAACGGCTCTGCAAGCGAGAGAGTGACGGTGGTTGCCACGGGCGTGAGTCGCAATCCGCGGGCAAAAAACATATACGACACACCGGTGGCAATTACGCCCAAATGCGTCACCACCAGCACCCCGCGCAGGGTGACAATCCACCCTAAATTTGCGCCGAAGAGTGTGGGCAGCAGCAGTACCGCCCCCAGTGAAAAGACCACCGCCATCACCACATCAGGGGGATGGTCATCCGCCAGTACAACTTTGCTGGCGCTGGTGTATCCGGCATACGATGCCCCCGCGCCAAGTGCGAGCAGTATCCCCCAGCCATCGGCGGTGGCGGCACCGTCGCCGAGCACCAGCAGCGAATTGCCCGCCACAGCCAGCGCGGTGGCAATGTACCATACCCTTGCGGGACGTTCGCCATGCACCAGCCAACCGAGAATCCCGGCTATCACGGGCGCACTGCCCACCGCCACAATTGTGCCGATGGCAACGCCTGCCCGCGCCACCCCCGCAAAAAAGGCGAGCTGATATGCCGCCACTCCCACTGCCGCGAGCAGAGTGGCGCGCACGGGGAAGTTTCGCACCGCCGAGAATCCGTCGCGGAAGAGCACCCAAATCAGCAGAGTTGCCCCACCGACCAGCAGCCGCATGGTTCCAACCACCGCCGACTGTGCGCCACTTGGCGCGAGCGCCTGCGATGTGCCGGTGGTTCCCCACAGTACTGCCGCCGCCAGCACCAGCCAGCGTCCGTGTTTCAAGTTTTTGGTTTCAGGTTCAAGTTTCAAAGTTTCAGGGGCAATCAGTGAATAACTCGACTTTTGCAGACACAGATTTGACAAAATAAAAATGGTTCAACCGAAATTCAAGGGAAATTTGTAAAATGTCATTGCGAGCGAAGCGAAGCAATCTCAAATTACGCCCACGG
>CAYZQQ010000472.1:0-2789 GCA_964480075.1 uncultured Anaerolineaceae bacterium | reverse complement strand
GATATCGCCGCACCGAAAAACGCATTTTCACGGCGCAGTATCTCGCGCATTCCCAGTCCAAACATCACCCCCAACGGCAGCAACGCACTGAAAAAATAGCGTCCTTGAAATTGCACAAACGATACATTCAGCCCGATGAATATCGCGGTGACCCATACCAACTGCAACGCCATCAGCGACAGCCCGACCCGCATCCGCGTCGATAGCGTTCGAGTGCGCCACAACCATAGCCCAAATCCTGCCAGCGTCAGCACCGTCAGCACCGTCAGCGCAAAATACACCCGATTGTCCATCGGCACCGCCATCCAGCCGAATTGCCCCCAAAAGCTGTGGAAGGTGGTGCGAATCAAATCGCTGGCATAGTGGCTCCAGCCGGTCTGCGCGAGCCGGTCGGCGGTGCGGAGTTGTCCCACCACTACCGAATCGTGCCGCCGCAGCCCGAGCACATCCAGCCCGCCATACACCAGACTGTTCCGCGCCAGCATCGGCAGCGCTATCGCCAGCGTAGGCAGATAGAGTCGCAGGGTGTTTTTTGCCAACGTTTGCCACTGTTTTGGCGTTGCCAGCCACAGCCCCGCCGCTCCCAGCACAATGGCGGTGTACACCGTCACTTTGGTCAGCACGATGAGTCCCAGCACGATGCCGAGCGTATAAAGTGTGTCATTCCGGAATTTTCCGAAGAAAAATATCCGGAATCCATTTTCCGGATTCCCGCCTGTGTCCGTTGTTTGGGCGCTTTCGCGGGAATGACTTTTGGGGTCGGTTGAAGTGTGTGCCAGCGTCCATCTCATCATCAAAAAGACGAACGCCGCCAGCAACAGTTCTGCCAAACTATCGTTGTTGACCGACGCCAGCATGGTGAGATGCATCGGCACAAAGGCGGCAAATGCGGCGACGATGGCGGCTTGCGTCTGCGACAGAAACAGCGCGGCGGTGCGAAAAATAATCACCAATGAAACGCCGCCGAGCGCCAGTGAAAAGAGTCGCAGGGCGAGCAAATTACCGCCGGTCACCGCAAAAATCGGCGCGGCGAGCAAATAATACAGCGGCGGCTGGTAATTTTCATAACAGATGGTGTCAATTGAGCCGGTGCGGAATTTGGCGCCGGTTAGGGTTGACAGCAGGTTCTGGTCATAACATCCCGCCGTCAGTTCCGGCAAAGCGTGCTGTTGCGCAACAAAACGAATGTAGTTGTAATGTGCCGGTTCATCGGGAGCTTGCCAGGCGGGGGTCAGCGCGGCATACAGCCCGCCGAGTATGACATAAATTATCAAAATGACCGGAAGCAGTTTATTCGTCATTCGCCACTCGCTATTTGCCATTTGTTATGGGGTTGGCGTGGATGACCACCCGCTGCAAGTCCGACATTTCTCGCCGCAGCGATTCTTCCACCCGCCGGCTGATGGTGTGTGCATCAACAATAGATATATCACCCGCCAGCTGAATGTGCATACTGACCGTCCAGCCGTCTTTTTCCTGCCAGAGGCGCAAATGGTGCGCTGCCCCTGCCCCACAGATGCTATCGGTGATGTTTCGCACTTGGTCAAGCATCTCTTTTTCGGTGCGGAGGTGCGGCTGTTGTGCCACCGGCACCGCTTCCCCCATCGGTTCAATGTGGGTGGTAATGTCTACTACGGCGGGAATTGCTTGCCGCCCCTGGGATTCCAACTCATCGGCGAGCGCATGCGCCTCAGTCAACGATAGCGTCGGCTCCACCTCAAAATGTAATTCAACAAAATATTGCCCGTTGACGCTATGCACCCAAATTTCGTGCGCCGCCCCACCTAAATTGCGGGCAATTCCTTTTAATTGCCGCCCAATATGGGGATGATCTTGACGTGCCGTCAGTGATGGTTCAACATGTACCATCACATCGGTGGTTTGGGGAAAGGCTTCGGTGATTTTATATTGCACCGCGTGGGCGATATTGTGTGCCACATCGGTGGGAATATCCGGGTCAACCAGCACATTCAGGTCAACAAAGCTATTGTCCGCCAACCCCCGACTGCGAATATTTTCTACGCCGCGCACCTCCGGCAGCGACAATACCAGCCGTTCAATTTCGTCATGGGGAATTGATGCCACATCAAGCAGCACGTTCGCGCTCTCGGACAGAATTTCATACGCGGCATATCCAATCACCCCGGCGATAATCAATCCCACCACCGCATCGAGCCACGGGAACCCGAGACGCACGCCAACCAACCCGGCAATCACCGCCGCCGAAACCCACAGGTCGGAGCGGGTATGCTGCGAATCGGCGAGCAAGATTTCGCTGCGCAGAGCTTTTCCGCGCCGCGATTCACACAGTGTCACCCCCAGATTAACGCTGATGGTGAACAGCATCACTGCAAAACTAACGGTGGTCACTTCGGGGAATGCACCGCCTGCCAGCCGTTCAATCGCCGTTTTGAGAATTTCATAAGCCGCCACCAACAGCATCAGCCCGATAAACATCGTTGCCAGCGTTTCCGCTTTGCGATGTCCATACGGATGGCTTTCATCGGGCGGCGATTGGGCGATGCGCATGGCAATCAGCCCCACCACATTTGATGCACCGTCCACCAGCGAATGAAATCCATCGGCGGCAATACTGAGAATGCCGCCAAACAGCCCGACAGCAATTTTCAGCAGGGCAACCAGCAGATTCAGGAACAGCACTTGCCAGAGTATTTTTTTTACTTCGGAAATAGAGTTATCGGTCATTGGTTAATTCGTGATTCGTGAACAACTAGCAGCAATTCCCGGTGTGAACCGGCTGCAAAGTGGCTGATAGAACACAGATTGCA
>CAYZQQ010000471.1:0-2804 GCA_964480075.1 uncultured Anaerolineaceae bacterium | reverse complement strand
CTCGCCATACGCCGGATTGACGGAACTGATGCACGTGCCTTCGGTCAACCCGTAACCCTCCAGGATGCGCAAACCCGGTCGTTCCTCAAACGCTTTGAAAACTTCCACCGGCATTGGCGCCGCGCCGCAGATGGCAAATGTCAGCGAACTGATGTCCGCATCGCCGACCGGCACATTCAGCAGGGCGCTGTAAACGGTGGGTACGCCGCTAAAATAGTTGACGCGGTAATGCTCGACAATCTTCCAAAAATTGGGGATAACCCCTTCGCCGCGATAGCCCGCCGGGGTGCCCAGCGCGACCGTCGCGCCCTGACTGAACGGGATGGAGCCGGTGACGACCACCCCGTTGACGTGAAAAAGGGGCAAGCCGCAGAACATCACCGTTTTACTGGTGACGGGCAGGGTTGCCAGCCCAAAAAAGGTGTCGGCGACTTCGTTCCGGTGGGTGTGGGTGGCGAGTTTCGGGGTGCCGGTGGTGCCGCCGGTGTGAAAATACGAGGCGATGTCATCGGGTTGGATGACGCGCCCGCCGGTGAGGGTGTCGCCGGGGTAGCCCGCCATCGTTTTGTCGAAATTGAGAATTTTGGCATGGACGGCGGGGGTTTCGATTTTGCGCGCCATAAATTTCACGGCGATTTTTTTGACCAGCGGCAGGAAGTTTTCCATATGAACCTGCAAAATGGTTTCCAGCGTCGGGATTTGGTCGGCGATGGAGGCTACTTTTTGCCAAATATTCACCCCCGGAAACGCGCCGAGCGTGACCAACACTTTGGTTTCGGCGGCATTCATAATGTCTGCCATCTGTTGCGCTTCCAGCAACGGGTTGATGGGGTTGACGATGCCCGCCGCTTCGCCGCCCCAAATAGTGAAATGCGCTTGCGGCAGGCTAGGCAATATCATCGAAACCACATCGTTTTTGGCGATGCCAAAATTGTGCAGCATATTGGCGGTTTGGGTGATGGCGCTCATCAACTGGCGGTAGGTGTAAGTGGTGGGTTTATCGTATGCCGTACCCTGCAAAAAGAAATGCAATGCGATATGGTTGGGGTCAATCGCCGCGCCCTGTTGCAGCATTTCGTATGTCGTCGGCGGGTAATTGCGTTCCGCCAGCGGGGTTTGTTCCATCGCTTCAATTTCGGCAAGGTTTTTAAAACCGGACATCGTTCCTCCAGAATAGTGCAAAATCCAAAATGGAGAATGCAAAATTGTTCATTTTTAATTATTCATTATTCATTGATAATGGCTACCACCCGCGCGGGTGCGGCGCTGCCACCTTTGACTTTCAGCGGGAAACACGCCACTTTAAAACCGAAGGGCGGCAATTTATCCAGATTGACCAGCCGCTCAATTTGGGCGTAGGGTAAATCAAGCTGATGTGCCGCCCATAGGATACCCGGTTTTTGCGCGGCGAGCGCTTGCTGCGCCTGCACATTCAGCGGCGCATCCCAGCCCCAGGCGTCAATACCCATCACCCGCACGCCCTGCTCAAAGAGCCATTTGGTCGCTTCCGCAGTGACGCCACAGCCGCGAAACAGGTAATCGGGGGCATCGTAAAATTGGTCGCGCCCGGTGCGCACCAGCACAATATCCAGCGGTTTCAGCGTGTACCCGATACGCGCCAACTCGGCTTGCGTTTCCGCCGCCGTCATCGGGTCGCCGTCAGCTTTGGCGGTCATATCAAGCGCCACCCCATCGCTGAAAAACCATTCCAGCGGAAGTTGGTCGATGGTTTGCGCGGGCTTGCCCTGAATTTCGCTGTTGTAGTGCCACGGGGCATCCACGTGGGTGGAATCGTGCGTGCCTAGCCGGATGAAGGTTTCGGTTGCCCAACCTTCGCCATTGCGGAAAAGACTCGGTGGGGTTTTGAGGATGGCTTGCGCCTGCGCTGCGCCGGCGGTATGGTCGTTATATTCAATGTCAACTCTTAAAAAGGGTGGTGTATTTTCCGGACTGGGAGCAATTGTGGCGGCAAGATCAATTATCGGCATTGGGCATTCTCCTTGATGCGGTTTGAACTACAGCTAGTTAAATAATACCATCAAATACCTGTTGAGAAAAATATCACTGGGGGTGTTTTTGTATTTTTTCGGCGGGTGCATACAATTAGCGAATGGGCGAATGGGCGAATGGGCGAATGGGCGAATGGGCGAATGGGCGAATGGGCATTTCAGAAAAATACGTTTTACGCAATACGCAATATGCCGATCCTCAAGACTTGGAACTTTGGACTTGAAACCTGAAACTTGGAACTAAAAATGACAGCACTTCCGCCCGTGAGTCGGGCATTAACGGCGCGGGGCGTGCCGCACCGAGTCTTTCGGCACGAAACGCCCATCAAATCGGTGGAGCAGGCGGCGCGCGAGCGCGGGCAATTGCTGGCACAGGTGGTGCGGAGCATTGTTTTTCGGACGGGGAAAGATGAATTTATGATGGCGTTGATGGCGGGGACGGGGCAAATCTCGTGGCAGGCGCTGCGAAAATATGTTGGAAAATCCCGTCTGACGATGGCAAAGCCGGAAGAAGTGCTGGCGGTCACGGGGTATGTGCGCGGCACGGTCAGCCCGTTCGGATTGAAAACCCCGTTGCGGATTCTGGTGGATGAAAGTGTGCTGGCACAGGATGAAATTTCGCTCGGTTCGGGCGAAAAGAGTGTTGCCATTATGATGCGCCGCGCCGATTTGATGGACGCGCTCGACGGGGCGGAAATTGTGCCATTGGCGGCGGACGAATGAGCGACACATCCCGACCCGCCATTCCCGCAACCTTCGGCGCGGCAGAATGGGTGAGCGACGGCAGCCCGATTT
>CAYZQQ010000470.1:0-2807 GCA_964480075.1 uncultured Anaerolineaceae bacterium | reverse complement strand
TGGTGACCAACAATACCGGATTGCAAGTAAATACCACCGTGACCGACACACTTCCTGCGGCGGCGACGGTCATCAATCCGGGTGTCGGTTCGGTCGCCAACGGCGCTATTGTTTGGCGCGATATTCTAATGAACGATGGCGACACCATAAGTTACAACTTTTCGGTGCAGGTGACGACGGTTGGAGATGTGGTCAATGATAATTATGAAGTGAAATCGGGTACAAGTTCCACTGCTGGCGCACCGGTGACCGCCACCGTTGTGGCGGGACCGCCGGCGCAGGTGATGATTTCTGCTGCGCCGAACCCGAATACGGCGGGCGCAACCACCGCTATCACTATGACCGTGGCAGACCAATTTAATAATATCATCAACCATAGCACACCGGTAACGCTAACCTATGCTGCCGGACGCATTAACGGTGACGCTTCCGGCACGGTTGTCACCCAAACCAATGCCTCCGGTTATTTGATGGTGGCGTTTAACGGCATCACCCAACCCGGCACAACCCGCATTACCGCCGAAGCGGGCGGGTATTCTGATTATGTTGATGTGACATATGTTCACGGTGCGCCTGCCGTGCTGGACGTATCCGTATCACCGACCACCATTCCGGCAACGCCGGGGGGACAGTCGGCGCAAGTTATCGCTACCGTAACCGATGCGTATGGCAATCCCGATGACAGTGATGCGGTCTCATTCGGCACGTCGCTGGGTATTTTTGATATTACCAACGGCGGTAATTTGAACATATTGGGACATGCGTATGCTTCATTGGCGGGGAATATGGTTGCCGGAACTGCAACGCTGACAATTTCTGTGGGCAGTTTAGTGGATACCAGCCATACGGTGTATATTTCGCCGGGCGCACCCGACCAAATTTTTATTTCTGCCAGCCCGATGACCATTCCCGTTACCAATGATGGCTCGGCAACCAGCGCCATCACCGCAACCGTAAAAGACCAGTATGGCAATTTGGTTGAACCGACCGTCGTCACATTCACCACATCGCTGGGCACATTTAGCGGGGGCGGCAATACCGCCGTTGGTACCACCGCACACGGCGACGTTACTGCCACGCTCGCGGCAGGGACGGTTGCCGGGTATGCGGATGTGGTGGCATATGCGGGAGCGCTGTATCAATCGGATAGGGTTTATTTTGAGCCGGATGTTCCGGCAGCGGTGTCGCTGACAGTATCGCCCACCCAAATTTACGCCGATGGGCTCAGTACCGCGCTGGTGACTGCGCTGGTTTCCGACCAATTTGGGAATTTGGTGGATGCACCAACGGCGGTCACCATTACCACCGAATATGGCACGTTGGCGCAAAGTGCGCTCACTACTATGCAGGGGGTGGCGACAACCACGTTACGCAGTTCCACCAATTTGGTCACCACGCCGTTAACCGCGACTGCCGGCGGTGTTATCACCCCGGCAACCGCCAGCGAGACATTCATTGTCGGTGCGCCGGTTGCCGCCGATATTTCGCTGACCCCCACGCCGCCCATTACGGTGGGCGTGCCCATAACCATGACTGCCATCGCCCGAGATAGCGTGGGGCATCCCGTGCCGAATGTGCCGCTGACGCTCACTACATCGTTGGGGTGGCTCAGTCCCAATTTTGGCATCACCGATGGCAGCGGTATATTGCAGGTCACACTGGCATCCACCCGCACCGGCACAGCGAATTTTACCGCAAACAGCAATGCCCAATCGCTGACAATTCAGGGTACTGCCACTGCCGATTTTACGCCCGACACTTCGGTCATGGCGGCATTGGCTGCCACACCGTTGTCGGTTTACGCCGACGGTAGCAATACGGTGTCAATTGTCGGGACACTGCTGGACCGTTTTGGCAATCTTACGCGAGAATCCGGCGTCACACCGATATTCACCACCACACGCGGCACACTGAATGCCCCCGCCGCAACCGATGTCGCCGGTGTTGTCAATCGTACCCTCACCACCGATATATCGCTGGGGGATGCGGTGGTATCGGTCACGGATATGGTCACACCTACCAGCATCACCATCAGCTTTACCACCGGACCCATTGCACGGGCGTATCTCTCTGCCATACCGAATACCGCAACCGCCGGTGACCCGGTGACGCTGGAAATTACCGCCACGGACAGCGTAAATCACCCGTTGCCAAATCAGGTGTTCACGGTAACGCGCACGCTGGGCAGCAATCCACTGACATGCGCTGCCACCAATGGCGCCGGCGTGCTCACATGTGCAGCGCAGGTTTTTACCCAAACATCCAACCCGCAGATTTATGTGGATGGCATCCACACACAGGGCGACACCATCACCATTTTACCCGCGCCGCTCGACCATATTATCATTAGCCCGCGCAGCCACAGCAATGGCAATCCGGTGGCAGTTGTTGCCGGGGTGCCGTTTACGTTCACCGCGACAGCATACGACCGTTATGGCAACCCGCGCCCCGATTCTATAACATGGATTGAGCCATCATCGTATGGTGGCACCGGCACAATGCTCAATGGAATTTTTACCGGTGAACAAGCCGGATTGGTATTTTTGCAGGCGCAAGCGGCAAGCGAGCCGGATTACACATGGGTCAGGGTGGCAGCGGGTGCGCCGGCGCGCGCAAAAGTGACCGCTACTCCCAACATCGTTCCCGCCGATGACGCTTCTACGGCGGTATTGCGGATTGAAATTCGTGACCAATATGACAATCCGCTGGGCGAAGGCGTGTACGTTGCGGGGGTATCTACATTGGGAACACTGGAAGGGAATGCGCCCACCGATGCCAACGGGGTGGTAACGCGCACATTGCGTTCC
>CAYZQQ010000469.1:0-2809 GCA_964480075.1 uncultured Anaerolineaceae bacterium | reverse complement strand
GCGGGTAGAAATAGGAAACATCGGAATGGTCGAAAGATTGGGTCAGTTCCGCCAAAACGACCTCGCCCCAATCGTGCAGTTTGGTGACAACGATACCGCTGCCGTAGCCCCAATAATATTCGCCGATGTTAATGCCGTGCGCCGGAATGGGGTCGGTTTTGGGAGTGGCGGGCGGCAGGCGGATGTTCCGTTTTCGCTTGCAGCCGAGTTTGCAATCGGGATCGCCTTTGGGCTGGTTGGTTTTGTCGAACCGGGGTTTTTGGAAGTAGGCTTTGGGATTGTTTTCCTTGACCCACGCCAGAATATTTTTGGTATCCAGCGAAATAATTTTGCCGAACGGTAGGTTCAGCGCGGTGGCTTCATCCCGCAGCAGGCGGACGGTGTCATCCAACAGAAGTTGGCAGAGGTCGTTGGGCATGGTGCGCAGCAGACGGGTGAAATGGCGTGCAGTCGGCAGATTTTTCGGGTCGGGAAAACCAAGCACGGATTGAGACTCGGGATGTTCAGCCAGAAATTGGCACAGCCTCCCCATTGAAACCAATTGTTGGTCAAGCTTCACCAGACAGGCTGCCAGGAAAGCAGCATATGGTAAAGCGCATTTTTGTGATTGGGGTATTTCCGGGCGGGCGGGAAACTGCTGCCAGTTGAGTGGCGACAGCAAACGCCAATAACGCATTGCCGTGGGTGAACGGCGGATGGCACGCGGCAATTTCTTTTCCGGCAGAGCCAAATAGCACTGTCGGTGGTGGAAAAGTTGGGAAATTGGTGCAAAAACGGGTATAATTGAGTTGCTCGTCATTATTTAGCCTCCTGTTTCGCTAAAAAAGTGGGTGATTACACAAATTTTAGCGAATAATCGGCGATGTGACGAGCGTCTTTTCAAAACGTAACCCGGAGATTGTCGGGTTACGAAAAAACGTAACCCGCCCAAGAGTAGGTTACGTTTTATAAGAGAGAAAGCGTAACCGGGTTACGCTTGGGTTACGAAAAAACGTAACCCGAACGCGCCCGAGTCTTACCCTCCAACAAAGACTTACGACAACCGTTATCCGGGAAGATTTCCGGGCAGATAACACGCTTGTTCAAGCGGCTCCGCGTCCACGGTCTCATCAAACGAGCCGGTAGATGCTACCGGTATTACCTGACCGACCTTGGACGGCGTGTCGCTACGGCCGCTCTAAAATTGAGAGAAATGGTTATTATTCCTCAGTTGGCCTCTCGCCCTGCTTGAAAATAACTTTTTCTTGCTCATTGTACAAGAACATAGCTGATTAGTACCTATTATTCGTTGATGTAAAAACGATGATTAAGTGGGCAGGTCAATCAGCCCTGCCCGCACGGCGGCAAGTACGGCTTGAGCGCGGTTGGGCTGTTGGAGTTTGCCTAAAATATGTTTGGCGTGGGTACGGATGGTTTCTTCGCTAACGTACAGTTTTGCGGCAATTTGTTTATAGGTAGCAGGAGTTGCCATCAAGCGCAACACTTCCGTTTCGCGGCGGGTGAGTGTTATTTTGGGGGTAGGCGCAGGTTGGCGGTTCGACTCCAAGAGATGGCGCGCCAGCGTTGGATGCAGGTAAGCCTCACCGCGCACCACCGTGCGGATGGCTTCCGCCAGTTGTTCGGCTTCAATATTTTTTATGACGTATCCGTCGGCATCGGTGGCGAGCATTTTCAGCACGCGGTCATCCAAATCTACTCCGGTCAGCATTAAAATGCGCGTCTTTGGTGATAGTTTCCGCAAAGCGGCGGCTGTTTGTTCGCCGTTCATACCGCTCATTACAAAATCCAACAACACCAAATCGGGGGTTAGTGATTGTGCCAGCACAATGGCGATTTCGCCGCTCTCCGCCTGCCCGACAATTTCAATATCAGGTTCCAGCTGCAACACCATCGCCAGCCCTTTGCGCACAATGGCATGGTCATCTACCAGTAAAACACGAATTTTAGACGTTTCTGTCATCAGCCAACTCTTTCAAAAGGGGGATGCGCACCAAAATTTGCGTGCCCTGCTGCGGTTGGCTCAAAACGTCGCACAGTCCACCGACACTTTGTACCCGTTCTTGCAAGCCACGCAAGCCAAAATGTTCGTTGGCAGATGGATGTGCCAATACATCTGCCGGAATAAATCCCCTGCCCTTGTCCCGAATGCTCAAAAAAACTTCATCGGGTTCCACATACAAATACAATCGCGCCGAGTCAATATCCGCATGATGCACCGCATTTGCCAGCGCTTCTTGCCCCACGCGGAACAATGCTTGCTGAATGTGTGTCGGCAAGCCGTCAAAATCGCCATCAATGTTGAAGTCAACATGAAACACGTGTCCCGACGAAATATTTGCCACATATTTTCTCAAGTCGGCACGAAATCTCTGGCTTGTCATAGACGACGACCACTGCTCGATGATTGATTCTCGCACAGCCTGTCGCACCTGTTCCGCCACCTCGCGCAGGGTTACCAGCTCTTGCCGCACGTCAGCGGCGTGTTCCGGCAATAATTTTACGCATGCATCAAGTGTGAACACAATTCCAAATAGCGATTGCGCCACCGAATCGTGAATGTCTCGCGCGATGCGATTGCGCTCTTTTTCGCGGGCGAGGTTTTGGATATGCGCCAGAGTTCCCAGTGCTTCTCCGGTTTGGCTCACAACAGAAGCCAGTGTCGCCCAAATTCGGTCGGAAAAGTTAAATGTCTGCGTTGCCTCTCCGGTTACCATCAGTACACCTACAGGGTTTGCCTGATATTCTATCGGTAGAACGAGCCAATGTTCTGGTCTCAACCATTCATTTAAATGCCGGTTGTTGGTAAGCT
>CAYZQQ010000468.1:0-2816 GCA_964480075.1 uncultured Anaerolineaceae bacterium | reverse complement strand
ATTTCATGACCGGCATTCTTGATTTTGGCATTTTCATTGCCATATTTAGCGTTATCGCAGTCGCCTCAAAACAAATCGGGCAGTTTTTGGCTCGATATAAGCTTCCACTCATCACTGGGTTTTTACTCACCGGGATTGTCACCGGTCCGTTTGGTTTAAATTTGATTCCCCACGAAGCCTTGAAGCACCTGCGCATTGTTGACGAGATTTCTCTGGCATTTATCGCTTTTGCGGCTGGCAGCGAACTTCACTTAAAAGAGCTTGAAGACCGCATCAAAAGTATCGGGTGGATTACGTTAGGGTTGGTCGTTTCCACGTTTGTACTGGGTGCAGCCGCAGTTTTTTTTGTTTTAAGCGCTTACATTCCGTTTATGCAATCAATGTCTCCGGCGGGCAGTATGGCGATTGCCGCATTGATTGGTGTGATTTTGGTGGCTCGCTCACCGTCGTCTGCTATCGCCATTATCAATGAATTGCGCGCGAAAGGACCGTTCACCCAAACTGCATTGGGGGTAACGGTTGTGATGGACGTTGTCGTCATATTTTTGTTTGCTATCACTGTTTCAGTGGCGGATGTGCTACTGTCTAATTTGGGGTTTGATGCCAGTACGGTTATGGTGCTGCTGGTAGAATTGTTATTGTCGCTAACCGTCGGCTATCTGCTGGGGAAAATCCTGCATCTGACGCTGGGATTGCACATAAAACGACATTTCAAAGCGATACTGATGTTGGCGATTGGTTTGGGCGTGTTTGTTTTTTCAAGCGAATTGAGGCGTTTAACACATACCTACCTGCCGTATGAAATTGTTTTAGAACCGATTTTACTGTGTATGATTGGCAGTTTTGTGGTCACAAATTCCAGTCAATACCGAACGGAGTTCGTAAAAATAATCCACGAAACAGGACTGCTCATTTATGTGAGTTTTTTTACGTTAACCGGCGCATCATTGGAGTTGGACATACTGCTGCAAACTTGGCCCATTGCGCTGGCATTGTTTTTTATCCGCGTGGCAGGGATTTCAATTGGCTCCTTTTTCGGCGGTGTCATTGCGGGTGAACCGATGTCTCGCAACCGGATGTGGCTTTTTGGTTTTGTTACGCAAGCCGGGGTAGCCATCGGGCTGGCGAAGGAAATCGCTGATGAATTTCCAGAGTGGGGAGCCGCATTTGCCACGATGATTATTTCGCTGGTGGTGCTGAATGAAGTTGTCGGCCCAATTTTCTTCAAATGGGCTATCAATCGTACCGGCGAAGCCCACGTTAAAGCCGAAACGCAAGCATTTGACGGTACGCGAGATGCCATTATTTTCGGCTTTGATGACCAATCCATTGCGCTGGCTCAGCAGCTTCAAATGAACGGGTGGCAGGTAAGGACTGTTTGTAAGACGATACCCGGTCGAAATCTCTCAATATCTGAGCACGATTTGAATATTGGCATCCAAGCTGTTCCGGAATACACGCTTGAAATTTTGCACCAGCTTGACACCGACCGCGCAGAAGCCATTGTCATGATGCTCTCAGACGATGAAAATTACCATATTTGTGAATTGGCTTATGAGCATTTTGGAACCAAAGACTTGATTGTCCGGCTAAATGACCGTGCCAATTTTAAAAAATTTCACAACGTTGGCGCACTGATTGTAGACCCGTCAACCGCGATGGTAAGTTTGTTTGACCATCTGGTTCGCTCGCCCGTTGCCACATCAATTTTGTTGGGAATGGAGGAAGACCAGGATATTGTGGATATTGAAGTATGCGACCCTACACTGGATGGGGTTGCCCTGAGAGATGTACGTCTTCCGGATGATGCACTTATTTTGTCGGTGAAACGGGAGGGGCACGTTCTCATCTCGCATGGCTATACCCGATTGCGCTTGGGCGATTACATTACATCTGTGGGGTCAAAAGAAGGTTTGGAGAAAGTGAGGGTAGTTTTTGGGGCGTAAATTGGACCTTGCCGCGTCAGCTCACTGCGAATCAGACTGATGCGGTCAACCCGAAAAGTAGCGATGTCACCGATTTTCGCACGTGAAACCGTGGCGGCGATGGCGCGGAAATCATTTCCACGCGCCCATTTTTGCACTCTGCCGATGGTCAGATGCGGGTTAAAAGGTTTTTTGTCTGCTATCCCCACCGATTCGGTAGCGATAGTCACCGCGCGATGCAAATCGGTGAGCGCTGGAATAGCGCCAACGCCCACCCAAATGATGCGCGGGCGTTTAAGGTTGGGAAACGCGCCAACTTTCGCCAGCGAGAGCATAAATGGTGACAGGGCAGATACCGTTTCTGCCAGCGCCGCCGACAGTTTTGGCACAAGCTCGGCTGGCGTATCTCCCAAAAATTGCACGGTTAAATGAATTTGGGCAGGTTTTGTCCAGCGCACAGCGTGCAGCGCGTGCAGAGATTTTTGCACAGTTTCCAACGCTGATTTTGCCGGTGCAGGTAGCTCAATTGCAATAAAAAGCCTATAATCGGTCATAGAATCATCCGGTTGATTTATGACGATTATACCATGAGGCTTACAGATGAACACATTTAATTTTGAAGTTTTGACCCGGCTTGAGCACCGCTGGGATACAATTTTGGCGATGGCGAGCGAAGAATTATCATCTCCGGCAGAAGTGGAAACGCTCAAACGGTTTATTGCTATCTTTAAACTGATGGCGCAATCGGGCGACACGTTTGTGCCGGAACGAGCGAGGCTGCTGGCGCAATGGCTGTTTGAAAATGGGGAATCGTATGGGGTGGCGCTGGCGGCAATTTTCCGCGTGCGAAAAACCGTGCGCCCAATATTGATTCGGGAATATCCGGGGGTT
>CAYZQQ010000467.1:0-2832 GCA_964480075.1 uncultured Anaerolineaceae bacterium | reverse complement strand
CAATATAGAGAATACCATTTTTATTTGTTTCCCAATCCATAGAAAACCGCTCATGATCGCGGTTTAAGTGTGTAATGCCGCTTGCCAGACTATATATTCTTCTAATATTTTCTACTTCCTGCCTATAACCTAGCTGTTCTAATTTTTTCCTGACTTCAACAGGCCTAGGGAATTTCCCATTATTGTATTTTTCAGCCATTTCCGGTGATGAGCAAACCAATTTATAGCCAGCAAGTGATTCTATTGCTGATCGTTCGCATACAACAGCATCTGCGACCAATCCACACTCTACTAACTTCAGTGCTGAATAAACGTGATTAAAAAAGCGGGTAGCCAGCAGCATCTTTACATTCCGCAATGTTGATCTTGGGTTTCTTTCAATTTCTTCATAGAATTCCGAGAACATTTTTATAGCAGCATTCCATTCCTGCCTATGTTTTTCAACGATAAGGTTAGAGTCACTTCTAATTGCGTCAGTGTGGATTAGCAGACTATCAAATGATAATTTCGCCATGTTCGATGCAGCTCCTAGTGCCCAACAATCTAATTAACCCAGCACCATCCACCATAAATGTTTTATCTGATCCAAACCTAAACATGCAAACGTATGTGTCACCTCTATTTTCAGGGATGTCTGGAAATTTGTCAAGGAGAGCGATTATTTGTGTTGGCTAAATCACGAACGGCACGCATGGACAAATTTCACTAATTTTCAGAGATTATTCGGACTATTCGATTATTTGTGGTATTCGTGATTGAACGCACCGCAACCTCACATTGGTTTTGCAGATAGAAGCAAAATCCAACCTTAAAATTTACCGGCACAAGATTGACAATCTCCGTTAAATATGATAATGTGTTTGAACACTGTACGAAACGTGCAAATTTTTTCGAAAGGAGTATGCCAGATGCAAAACTATACTTTTTGGATGAAACGCTTGTTGGCTCGCCAACCGCTCGGTGGTATCGATGCTGTTGCGCCCAAGCAAAGTGCGTCTGGTGACTCTGTGTAACGTTTAATTTTCGCTCACAGAAACCGCAGGCGCACCGGTCTGCGGTTTTTTTATTGTGCGGAATTTCTCCGCTCCAACCGCAGACCCACCGGCTGCGGTTTTTTTATGCACACAAAGGAGGATGTTTCCCATGAAATTTGGTCAGTTTCGCACCTTCATCCTAAAAAATGATGACGGTTTTGTCGGCACAGGTAAAACATCAGCAAGAAAATTTGGAGAATATTATGTACGGTTTGGAAAAACATATAATGGTCGTCCGCGAGCAGCATAACCCGCGCAACAATCGCGTTCCCCATGCAAAATCGCACCGGTGGATGCCGGTTCATTGGCGGCAACGGCGCTCAATGGCGCAACACGCGGCACGGGCTGTCGGACGACAACTGGAAAGTTTAGGCGTAAAGTTACAACAATACGCCGCGGTTTAAAAACATTTTCGGGCAGGATAGAAAATTTTTGCCCACACAACACATGCAGGTTCAACCATGATAAAATCAAAATTCTACCCCGATTTGAATATCAAAGAAACCACATCCGCCAACCGGATTGTGGGCTTGTGGCGCATGATGCGCGGCTTCCGGCTGACGTATATCGGCGGGGTGATGCTGCTGGCAGTGGCGGCGCTCGCCAAAACATCAACCTACCTGTTGCTGCGAAATTTTGCCGATACAGCGCTAAAAAATGCCGCATCCGCGCCGCCCGTCTATGTTTATGCGCTCGGTTTTTTGGGATTGGCGCTCTTCGAGGCGGGATTCACCTTTTTGAGTGGCAAATTCGCCGCCCGTTCCGCCGAAGGAATCACCCTGCGGCTGCGCAATTTTCTGTTCGACCATATGCAGCGGTTGTCGTTCAAATATCACGACCACATGCAAACGGGCGAACTGATTCAGCGCGTCACATCGGACGTGGATGCGGTGCGCCGCTTCTTCGCTGACCAGGGGACGCAAATGGGGCGCATTCTGATGCTCTTCCTCATCAACGTGGTGGCGCTGCTGGCGCTGAACCTGCGGCTGGCACTGCTGTCGGTGATTTTCATCCCGGTGATTGTCGCCATTTCCATCTGGTTTTTCAAACGGATTGCGGCGGCATATGACGATTACCAAAATCAGGATGGGCTGCTGTCGGCGACGTTGCAGGAAAATTTGTCGGGCGTGCGGGTGGTCAAAGCCTTTGCCCGCCAGCCGTTTGAAATGGACAAATTCGAGCAGGTGAACCACAAAAAATTTGTGCTGGGGCGACGCCTGCTGTTGATGCACGCCCTCTATTGGCCCATCTCCGACATCGTGTGCGGCGCGCAGTTGCTCATCAGCTACTACCTCGGGGCGCAAATGGCAATCGCCGGCGACATCTCGGTGGGAACGTATTTGGCGTTTTCCAACCTGATTGTCTGGATTATCTGGCCCATCCGCAACTTGGGACGCTTGATTGCGCAGGGTTCCACCGGGCTGGTATCGTACAAACGGGTGGCGGAATTGATTGACGAAACGCAGGAAGCGGTGGCGAAAGGTCGCCCCATTGACCATGACACCCTGCGCGGGGAAATCGTATTCGACCATGTGTCGTTTGAGTATGACCCCAACGCGGCGGTGCTGCATAACATCACTTTCACCGCCCGCCCCGGCGAAATCATCGCGCTGATGGGACCGACCGGCTCCGGCAAAACGTCGCTGGTCAATCTGCTGCCGCGATTTTACGACTACACGAGCGGCAGTCTGCGGCTCGACGGGGTGGAGTTGAACACCTACGCCCCGCACGCCCTGCGCGAGCACATCGGCATTGTGGAACAGGAGCCGTTTTTGTTCAGCCGCTCCATCCGCGAAAA
>CAYZQQ010000466.1:0-2839 GCA_964480075.1 uncultured Anaerolineaceae bacterium | reverse complement strand
GGCGGCGGGTGAGCGAGTCGGTGTTGCGGCTGGTGCGCGAGATGTTCACCGGAGCAGCGGGCGAATGAGCAAACAGACATTCCCATCACCGACGGTGGGGGCGCTGATATTCAATCCGGCGGGGGAACTGCTGCTGGTGCGCAGCCATAAATGGCACGGCAAATTGACCATCCCCGGCGGGCACATCGAATTGGGGGAGCGGATGGAGGACACGCTGGTGCGGGAGGCGAAAGAAGAGACCGGGCTGGATGTGACCGACCCGGAGTTTCTGCTCTATCAGCAATTCATCTATGATGACGCCTTTTGGAAGGCGCGGCACTTCATTTTTTTCGACTTTGCCTGCCGCAGCGAGCGCACGGATGTGGTGCTCAACCACGAAGCGGAAAGTTACGAATGGGTTGCGCCGGAGGTGGCACTGACGCTGGAGATCGATCGCTACACCGCCCGTGCCATCCGGCGGTATCTGGAACTTCACCCGAAATAAAAAAGAGCCGGCAAATGCCGGCTCAATTTATTTTTTACAATTTTGCAAACAAATCCTTGAAAACGCGATACCACTGCCACTCGATGACGTGCCCGGCGTCATATACCCCCGTTTTGAGGAGTGCATCAGCGATACCTTTCTGCTCTTCCAGAGTCATCCGTTGCCACAGCGCGGGGAAATTGGTTAGCAGGGCGCAGGCGTGGTCGAGATTGAATTTGGCATGTTTTTTCAGTGATATTACAGCCATTTGCCGCTCAAACAAACGCCGCTCTTTGTTGAATGCCTTTTTACTAATTTCATCGGTTTCCCAGAGAAATTCGACATCTGAAAAATGCCTCCGTAATTCACTACGCTGAGCAGCCAAAGACTCCAATCCCCCGGTATCGACCAAATATGCGATAATTGCCGGAAACCATTGCTCCGGTAGAGAAGCAGTCATCATTTGAGCAAAAAATTCGGCTTCCATGATATCTGCTCGGACCGATGGTTGGTTGCACACGCCCTTCCGTTGCAGCCGGGTGGAGCAGACGTGACGGCGGACGTTTTTCCCGCCGGGTTGCCCGTGCATGTGTTTGCCGCAGCGGGCACAATCGAGTAGTCCCTGCAGGATATATGTCCGTGAGGCATTGCGAAATTGCCCTTTCCCGCATGGGGCTGTGCCACGCAGTTTGCGAACGTCCATTGCCCGATCGTATTGCAATTCAGTAATTAACATAATATGCATCCCATCCTCCACTTCACGGTACGCATTGAATTTTTTTACTCGTTTGCCGGTGAATTCCGATCCATAAAATGGCAGCCAACCGGTATAAAAAATATTCTGGAGCAGATCATTGATAAAATCTCTGGTGAAAGGACCGGGGCCTTTGCCAGGTTTGCCACGCGAACGGACCTGCACCACCGTGTCATCATCGAATTGAACTGTGAACGCGTTCAGAAAATCGGCAATGTCGCGGTCGGAATAATTGCCGGTGCGATACAGTTCGTGCGCGGCGCGGTAGGCGACACTGTCCACCGGATGGGGCACGGCATATTTTTCATTGTGGACATCCTCCACCCCGAAGCGGGGGCAGTACCCCTCGCCGTTGACATCGGTGCATGCGGAGCAGTTACCGCGGCAGTAGCCCCAGGGAATAGGACCATTATGAAGCCCGCTTTTAACCCTCCCATACAGCCCTTTTTTTGTTTCCTCTCTCAAGTTGTTCACAAACCATTCGGCGAGCGCACTGAATATTGTCAGTAATAGGCGCCCCCATGGGGTTGAAAAATCGACCTGCTCACGAACAGAGGCAAACAAAACGAAATATTCGTACCAGCTCGGGGTGAGAGTTAACATACCTACAGTATCACGAAACACACGATCAATTTTATGGGCCAGTACGATATCAACCTGCATTTTTTTTATAGCGCGCTGTAATTTCCGAAACCCGGGCCTGCGACTGTTGGTACCAGTAAAGCCCTCGTCAATATAGGTTTGGACAATTTCCCAGTTTTTTTGGCGCGCAAATGCTGTGCAAGCGCGGACTTGTTCATCGATAGAATATCCGTTCGCCTGTTCTGCGGTACTGACGCGGGCGTAAATCGCCGCGCGCACGGGTTTATCGCTATCGTCATTGTTTTTTGCAGAACGCTTTCTCTCGAGTTCTACTTTTTTCAGACGTTCGCGGATGTACCGGGACTCTATTTCTCTTGACATAATTTCCCCCCTCTAGCTAAATTATTTTGTGAATCCATTTCTTCTTCCAGTATCCGGCGCAATATAAACGCTAAACGTTGTTGAAATTCCAGCAGTTTTTCATCATCAAAATCGTTCGATGTCATAGATATTGACCTTTCCAGTAATTTTTCCACTCGTCAGTGGTCGTACAACAGCCGTTGTTGTTCCTGTCACAATTTATGCTATCATATGTTCACGGCGGTGTCGTTATCCGTGCGTTGAAAAAACGTGGCAATTTGTTGCAAAAACCTGCCATTTTGTTGCAGAAAGGAGAAATCTTGTGAATATTGCAGAATTTGGGAAAACACTGAAACAGTTGCGCGGCGAGCTGGGTCTATCTGGAGATGCTCTGGCCGAACTGATTTATGAACGATCAGAGGGTACGATAAACATCACTAAATCATCGATTAGCCGGCATGAAAATGCAAAACAGCAGTCCGTTCAACGTGATCTGTTCCTGGTACTGGCAGATATTTTGTAACCGTTCACCCCCCGCCGTATTTTTCTGGAAAACGTAGGTTGGCAATGGTT
This sequence comes from uncultured Anaerolineaceae bacterium, assembly GCA_964480075.1. GTDB lineage: Bacteria > Chloroflexota > Anaerolineae > 4572-78 > 4572-78 > JANTHQ01. The sequence continues at coordinate 107 of CAYZQQ010000466.1, read as the reverse complement.
AGGCAGCGCCCACAGGGAGGGAGGGGGCAAAATGCCCTTTGCGGCGTTCAGCAATCACTTCCGCCAAATAAGTCCAAGGGGATGCCTTGCGTTGGCGACAGGTATCT
>CAYZQQ010000465.1:0-2840 GCA_964480075.1 uncultured Anaerolineaceae bacterium | reverse complement strand
TCTCCCTTACTTCGGTTTATAATTAAATCAGTCAAATTTTTGGCAAATAAATATTTCTATTCTCATCGTAGTGAATGTGACGCAGGTTGCGCCGGAAGTCAAACAGTTTCAGCATGAAAGGAGACTATTGTATGCAAGGTCTAATGATGAACTATCCCCTCACCCTCAACCGAATTTTGGAACATGCCAACCGGATGTATCGGCACAAACGGATTTCCACCAAAATGCCGGACGGTTCCATCCACCGCTACACCTATGCCGACCTTTACAAACGGGTAAAACGGCTGGCAAATGTTTTGAAAGGCATCGGCGTGGAAGAAGGCGACCGGGTGGGTACATTTGCGTGGAACAATTACCAGCATGTGGAAATGTATTTTGGCATTCCTGCCATTGGTGCAGTGTGCCATACATTGAACATCCGCCTGTTCCCCGAACAATTGGTATATGTGGTAAACCATGCCGAAGATAAAGTGATATTTGTTGAAGCTACCCTGTTGCCATTGGTTGAACGGGTTGTGGATCAATTCAAAACGGTTGAGCATTTTGTGTTGGTCAACGCTCCCAAAGGCATCGAAACCAAACTGCCCAACGTGTTGCATTACGAAGATCTGATGGCGGAAGCCGATGAAGAGTTCACATTCCCGGAGCTTGATGAAAACACCGCGATGGGACTGTGCTATACCAGCGGCACCACCGGCAACCCCAAAGGCGCGCTATTCAGCCATCGCTCCATGTTCCTGCACACCATCGGCGAAAATCAAGCCACGGCGCTCGGTCTCACCGAAAATGACACCGTGTTGATGGTGGTGCCGCAATTCCATGCCATGGCGTGGGGATTGCCGTATGCCTGCGCGTTTTCAGGTGCGGAAATGTTTATGCCGGGCTTACATCTAAAACCGGAACCGCTGGCAGAAATCATCGCCGATGAAAAAATCACCGTGGCAGCGGGCGTACCCACTATTTGGATGGGATTGTATCATGAATTGCGCAAAAATCCGCGCGATATTTCTTCCATCCGGGCGATGGTTGTCGGCGGGTCGGCGATGCCGCGCAGCTTGATTGAAGAATTTGAGAAGAATTTGCATGCAAACGTGTTGCACGCCTGGGGTATGACCGAAATGTCGCCTCTCGGAACGGTATCTAAATTGCTGGCACATCATTTGGATTTAACCGATACTGAAAAATGGGACATCAAAGCGAAACAGGGATACGCCGTGCCTCTGGTGGAATTACGGATTGTCAACGAAGAAGGCGAACCACTGCCGTGGGATGGCACCACCATGGGCGAAGTTCAGGTGCGCGGACCGTGGGTTATTCGCGATTATTACAAGCTGGAAGGCGCATCCGAACAGTTTACCGCTGACGGCTGGTTCCGCACGGGCGATGTGGCAACCCTCAGCGAAGATGGCTTTATGCAAATCACCGACCGTACCAAAGACCTCATCAAAAGCGGCGGGGAATGGATTTCCAGTGTGGAATTGGAAAACACCCTGATGGCGCATCCCGCTGTGCGAGAAGCCGCCGTTATTGCCATCCCCGATGAGAAATGGGCAGAACGCCCGCTGGCGGCGGTGGTGCTCACAGAGGATGCCAATGGCGTGACGGATGATGACCTGCGAGAATTTCTGGCTCCAAAAGTGGCAAAATTCTGGCTGCCGGACAAAATTGTTTTTATTGATGACATTCCCAAAACCAGCGTTGGAAAGTTCGACAAAAAAGTATTGCGCCGACGTTACGCCGATGGCGAATTGGGGTAAAAACGATTACAATAAGCGCGATATTGCATAAAAATATTACACCGAGCGCACAGAGGAATCACCAAGATTCGCAGAGATGATTTTTGTTTTTCCCTGTGTCCTCTGATATTGCTCTGTGCATCTCTGTGTTCCCGTTTGAATTGCGGTTTATCCGCGTTGAGGTAACATCCGTCGATGCTTTCATCTTTGAAGATTCTTGATTTTTCCACCTTGTTGCCGGGACCGTTTGCCACGATGTTGCTGGCAGATTGGGGTGCTGACGTGTTGCGCGTTGAAGCACCCCATCGCCCCGACATGGTACGCGCTATGCCGCCGTTCGACGATGGACTTTCGGCATGGCACGCGCTCATCAACCGCAACAAACGCGCCATCGCGCTGGATTTAAAACGCCCCGGCGCAGTGGAAATTGTGAAAAAACTGGTGCAAACGCATAACATCGTGCTGGAACAGTTTCGTCCCGGCGTGATGGACCGGCTGGGGATTGGCTATGATGCGCTGAAAGCCGTCAATCCCCGGCTGATTTTTTGTTCACTGACGGGATATGGGCAAACCGGGCCTCTGAAAAACCGTGCCGGGCATGACATCAATTATATTGCCCTTTCCGGTATTATGAGTTACACCGGACACAAGAACGAAGGACCGCCCCCGCTTGGGGTGCAAATTGCCGACATCGGCGGCGGCTCACTCGGCGCGGCGACGGGAATTCTGGCGGCAGCCGTGCATCGCCAGCACACGGGCGCGGGTCAGCGGGTGGATATCAGTATGTTTGATATGGCTGTAGCATGGAGCGCTCCCACCGCCGCCCGGTATTTTATCACCGGCGATATACCATCCCGCGAAACAATGCTGTTGAATGGCGGCAGCTATTACGGCTTTTATCGCACCCGCGACGGGCGCTATCTTTCCGTGGGAAGTTTGGAACCGCAATTTTGGCGCGGGTTCTGCGACGCCATCAAACGCCCGGATTTGGAATCTTCCGGAACGAATTCTGCGGAACAACCCCGCGTGAAGGCGGAAATTGAAGCCGCCATCGCTACCCGCACCCTGGCAGAATGGACGGATATTTTCGCCGCATTCGATGTC
>CAYZQQ010000464.1:0-2863 GCA_964480075.1 uncultured Anaerolineaceae bacterium | reverse complement strand
AATTGGGTGGCACCGCGAGACACGCTCTCGTCCCTTTGTGGACGGGGGCGTTTTTGTTTTTGGAGGTTTTCACCCTCTCCTGCCGCCTGCGGCGACTCCCCCCTATCAGGGGGAGGGGTAAAAACTGACGACTAAAAACTGTAAACCGAGAATCTGAATCATGAAACCAACACTATCTGAATTTGAAAAACTGGCGGAACAAGGAAATCTTATCCCTGTGTACCGCGAATTGCCCGCCGATTTGGACACGCCGGTGAGAATTTACCTGAAATTGCAAGATGACGGCGCGGGATTCCTGCTGGAATCCATCACCGGCGGCGAACACGTGTCGCGTTATTCGTTCATCGGCGTGCGACCCCGTGCACTGATGATTGCCCGTGACGATGCGGTGTATATCGGCAGCAATGGCTACGGCAAAACCATCCCGCTGGAAAACGGACAGACTCCACTGGATGTGCTGAAAGCCGAAATGGCGGTGTTTCGTCCCGTGCGATTGCCCGACCTGCCGCGTTTCATCGGCGGGGCGGTGGGCTTTTTGGGCTACGACGCCGTGCGCCGGTTTGAGCGTCTGCCCGACGATACCGCCGACGACCTGCGCTTGCCCGAAGCGGCGTTCATGCTGGCGGACACACTGGTGGTATACGACCACGCCTGGCAGCGATTGCTGGTCATTGCCAATGCTCACATCACCCCCGATACCGACCCGCGCACGGCGTACCGGCGCGCTGAATCGCGGATTGACGAGGTGGTGGCGCGACTCCATGCGCCCATTCCCGAACCGCCGACCGTGCAGGGCGGAAATGGTTACCCGACCGAGTTTGTCTCGAATGTGAGCCAATCGGACTATGAAGACCGCGTGCGCCGGGCGAAAGAATATATCCGCGCGGGCGACATTTTTCAGGTTGTCCCATCCCAGCGATTGAGCAAACGCACGCCCGCGCACCCCTTCGCCATTTACCGCCACCTGCGCCGAATCAATCCCTCGCCGTATATGGTTTTTCTGCGATTGCCCGGCGGAGTGGGCGCGCCGCCGCTGCACGTCATTTCCGCCAGTCCGGAACTGCACGTTCGGCTGGAAAGCGGCACGGCGGAATTGCGCCCGATTGCCGGGACGCGTTGGCGCGGGGCGTCGGCGGCGGAGGATGCGCAATTGGCACAAGATTTACTGGCGGACGAAAAAGAACGCGCCGAACACGTCATGCTGGTTGATTTGGGGCGCAACGATTTGGGGCGCGTTTGTCAACCGGGCTCGGTTGCGGTCAAAGAGATGATGGTGGTGGAAAAATACTCGCACGTCATGCACATCGTTTCGGATGTGCAGGGGAAAATCGCGCCGGAACACGACGCCTTCAGCCTGTTGCGGGCGACATTTCCGGCGGGAACCGTCACCGGTGCGCCGAAAGTCCGCGCGATGGAAATCATCGAAGAATTGGAAGAGAGCAAGCGCGGGCTGTACGCGGGCGTTATCGGCTACATCGGCTACGATGGCACGATGGACACCTGCATTGCCCTGCGCACGATGGTCATGCAGGGCGATACCGTCCACATTCAGGCGGGCGGCGGCGTGGTGGCGGACAGCGATCCGACCTATGAATTTAACGAGAGCATGAACAAAGCCCGTGCGCTCGCGCTGGCAGTGCGGGAAGCGGAAAAGCAATTAAAAAGGCAAAAGGCAAAGTGATTTCGTGATACGTGATTTTTCACGTTTCACGTATCACAAAGGACGAAAGACAAATGACAAATCCACACGTTTTGGTCATCGACAACTACGACTCGTTCACCTACAATTTGGTGCAATATCTGGGCGAGTTGGGCGCACAGGTGACGGTTTTCCGGCACGATGAAATTTCGCCGGACGAGATTGCCGCCCTCGCCCCGACGCACATCCTCATCTCGCCCGGCCCCGGCGGCCCCGACGACGCCGGCATTTCGCTGGCGGTCATCGAGCGGTTTCACCGCGACATTCCCATTTTGGGCGTGTGTCTGGGCCATCAGTGTATCGGGCAGGCTTTTGGCGGGAAGATTGTCCGCGCCAAAACGCTCATGCACGGCAAAACATCGCAGATTCATCACGATGGGCGCGGCGTCTTTCGCAACATCCCGCAGGATTTCACCGCCACGCGCTACCACTCGCTGGTGGTGGAAGATGCGTTGCCCGACTGTCTGGAAATCAGCGCCCGTACACCCGACGGTGAAATGATGGGCATCCGACACAAGGAATTTCCGGTGGAAGGGGTGCAATTCCACCCCGAAGCCATCTTGACCGAACACGGTCATCAACTATTGCAAAATTTTTTGGAGGGGAAAATGGGCAACGAACAATTAAAAATGAAAAATGAAAAATTGGTGAATGGAAAAGATTCACCCCCACCCCGACCCTCCCCCTGCAAGGGGAAGGGAGTCGCCAGAGGCGGCGGGAGGGGGTCAAAACCCGAAACCAAAAACATCCGCGCGGCGATTGCCAAAATTCTTGACGGCGAATCGCTGACGGCGGACGAAGCCGACACGGTGATGAGCCAAATTATGGCGGGCGACGCGACTCCGGCGCAGATTGGCGGCTATCTGATGGCTCTGCGCATGAAAGGCGAAACTGTGCCGGAAATCGTCGGCAGTGCGCGGGCCATGCGCCGGGCGGCAGTACATGTTTCGCCCCGTACCACCGATTTGGTGGACACCTGCGGCACCGGCGGCGACGGCGCAGGCACGTTCAACATCAGCACCACCGCCGCTTTCGTGGTCGCGGGGGCAGGTCAGCCGGTGGCAAAACACGGCAACCGCGCCATCTCCAGCAAATCGGGCAGCGCGGATGTGCTGGAGGCGCTGGGCGTGAATCTGGATGTTTCGCCCGAACAGGTGGCGGACG
>CAYZQQ010000463.1:0-2864 GCA_964480075.1 uncultured Anaerolineaceae bacterium | reverse complement strand
ATAATGTTCGTTCCGGGCGGCACTTGCGCCACGGTGCATGTCCACGGGTTGGTGGTGGTGCATGTTGCCCCGTTGATGCTGTCATGAATCAGCGCGCCGGACGGCACCGCCAAGAATGACAGGCTTTGGTTGGTCAGGGTGTAATTTTCAAGATTGGTCAGTTTGACCACATATTGCAGGGTGTTTCCGGGCCCCCATGCCGTGCCGGTCGATTGCGGTGTATCGACGGCAATTTCCGCGCTGACCGCCTTTGGCTGATTAGCGGCGGGCGATGCGGCGGTGGTAATGTCGGGATAGCTGTATGCCTGCCAACCGCCGGTTTGCATCAAAGGCGCCGCCATTCCCACCCCGCGATTCAGTGTGTTCAAGGTAATTAAAGGCATTCCCGCCGGATTGAGCGGGTTGGTCGCCGGGAAGACCGCCCACACGTTGCCGTCATCCCCCTGCCCGTATGCCAGCGTTTCAACATTGCTGGTTCCATACAGCGGCAGGCTGATTTCCGTATCGCCGGTGGGCCCCTGCGCAAATGTCCACGGATCCCCTGACACCTGCCACGTGCTGCCGTTGAACTCCCACAGCGTGCCGGTCAGCGGTGATGTGATTTCCACCGCGTAATCGGCGGCAAAGGGGAGCAACGCCGTCGGCGCAGAGGCGATGGGCGCGATAAACTGCGCATTGCCGCCCGTGCCGGTATTCAGATACACCCACAGTGTGCCGTCCATTGACCAATAACCGCCGTGCCATGCCAGATAAAGGTTGTTGGCATCCCATGCCGTGTAAAATGCCTGCGGGGTGTTCGGGCTGTAGGTCACACTGGAGCCGACGGTACGTTCATCATTGTCTAAAAATTCCCGGTCGGTGCGCCATTCGCCGGCGCGTGTGTCAATTACGCCGTCGATTTGGATGGATTGCTGTTGTTGGTTAAACGCCACGCCGTCATCAATGCCCACATACCACGGACCGAAATGCATCAGAGTCATATTTCCGGCGGCGTCCTGTGCGCCGAGGTGGACGTACCATTCGCCATTGGTGTTCAACGGCCGCACCGCGCTGGTTCCGGCGGCAACCGATGAAGGAACGGTATCGGTGATTTGGTCAACGGTCAACAGAGTGGTGATGACACCACTGCCGTCAATGGCCGGTTTCCAGTTGATGGATAACGCCGCCGCTGTATCAAAGTGCGTGCCTTCCGGCGCGTTGAATGAAACTGGCGCTAATCCACCGGGCGGAATTTCATCAATGGTGAAGAGCCACGGGGTGGTGGTCACGTTTCCGGCGCGGTCTTTCGCCCGCACCACCATCGGGTAGCTGACAAAGGCTTGGTTGGCGGGTCCATCCCAGACAAGCGACCACATCGTGCCGGTGATGGTCGCGGGACGGAAAGTGACACCGCCGTCCACGCTCACCTCCACCGATGCCACGCCGCTTTCGCCGTCGGAAACCGTGCAGGAGAAGGTGACGGTGTGAATCACCCAGCCGCCGTACACCGGGCGCAAAATTGCCAGCGAGGGCGGGGCGGTGTCAGCGGGTCCCGGTCCGGTGATGGAGAACGAAAGGCTATTGTCGATGGCGCTGTTGCCCGCCCGGTCTTCCGCGTAAGCGATGACATTGCTGTGCGTGCCCACCGTCGGGGTGATCCACGCCCGGAAAACGCGCGGCGCACCGGCAGATTCGTCCCACGGTTCCGCCGCCCATGTGGCGGGATAGGTGACCCCATCCACCACGAAATGGACGTTGTTTTCATCCACGCTCCACTGTCCGGCGGCGTAATCGGAGACTTGCGCCCGCAGTTCGATGGGCGAGACGGTGCTGCTCCCATTCGCCGGCGCGAGCCACTGCACGGTCGGCGGGGTGCTGTCGGCGATGAAAGAGCCTTCAAACCATGCTTTTTCATCCGTTTCCCGGTTGCCGACCATGTCGGTGGCGCGGCTGTAGAAGCGATAAACGCCCTCAGCCGTCGGGGTGTACGCCGTTTGCCAGTATGAAACGGTCGCGCCCGGCGAAGCCAGCGTCACCGGCTGCCAACCGCCGCTCGGCAGGGTGGCGGTGACGGGCTGGGTATTGTCCGCCACCGGCACGACACTGTATTCCACCGATGCCACACCGGAGTTGCCCATCACCGTGGAGAGGTCTTCTTTGCCCAACATCAGCGAAATCGGCGGTGCGAGCAATTCGCTGTAACCCGCATCGGCGCGAACACCGCCCCCGTCCGGCACAACGGTCTCGGGGAAAGCGATGTCCAGCGCGGGAGATGTTGCCGTCAGCCGGTACGGCGTGCCGCCGCCCGCAAATTGCGGGTCTTGCCCGACCACGTCGCCGGTTCCCTGCGTCACGCCGCTGTAATCGGCGGTGTTGAAGAGCAGGTTGTAATCGCTGTAAATCTGTCCGTTGGAGGCGGCGCTCAGACCGGTGCCGTTGCCGGAAAGAATATTGCTGTTTGCCGCCGCCCACACGCCCGCGCCGTTCGCCGAAACGCCGACGGTGTTGTTGACGATGGTGTTGAAGTTCACCTGTGCGGTGGCGCGGTTGTCCAACGCCACGCCCACCGTATTGCTGCGGATGATGTTCCGGTAGACGACCACATTGTTCGCCGCCCCGGTGATATTGACCCCCGTCCCGCCGGTGAGGGTAAAACCGGCGACGGTGGCATTGCCCACCCCATCGAAGGTGACGGCTGTACCGCTGCCGCCCGCATCAATGGTGGTCACTTCCGCGCCGCTGCCCAGCAGCATCACGTGGCTGGGCACGGTCACTTGCTCGGTGTATGTGCCGGGGGCGACCCCCACCGTCAATTGCGGCACGAAATCAACGTCCGGTTGCAGATAGCCCAAAATGGCTTTGGCTTCATCCAACGCATCCTGAAT
>CAYZQQ010000462.1:0-2879 GCA_964480075.1 uncultured Anaerolineaceae bacterium | reverse complement strand
TTTATATTTTTACAGGCAGAAGACGGCATACACTGTTCTCCAGGATGACTGGAGTACAGACGTGTGCTCATACGGGCGGGTGACGGTGTTTGCCATCACGGTATCGCGGGGACGGTCTGCTGCCCAAACTAATTCTGCGCCGAGCAGATGGTCGAGCAAAATATTGCCGTTTGAATCGCCGGGCGAGCCAGCCAGCACCAGCACGGCGTGCAGTCCTGCTTTGGCGGCAGCGGCAGCCGTTTGGCGGCAATGGTTCGATTGTGGTGCGCCGCCGGTGATGACGGTATCGGCGTTGGCGGCTTTTGCCGCCGCGATGAGAAATTCGAGTTTGCGTGTTTTGTTTCCGCCGCCTGCCAGCCCGGTTTGGTCATCGCGTTTTATCCAGATTTCGGGACCACCCAACGCCGCCGACAGCGCGGGCAGTGGTTCTAGCGGAGTGGGCAAATGAGCCAATTGGATTCGTGGCAGTTTTTCGGTGAGCATGGGGGTCTCCTGTTTTTGGTTCAAGGTTCAAGGTTCAAGGTTGGTGGTCAGTTTTCAGCGCCCGATAATTCTATCTCTTTCACGTTTCACCCAATCTCCGCCGCCAACGCTGTTGCGGTGGTGACGGGCAGTTGGCAAGTGAAGTTGCGGCAGACATACGCGGTGGGTTCGCCGTTTTGTGCGGGGCGGTCGTGCAGCAGCGGGATGACCGACTCGCCGCCGGATGATTGCGCCACAATTTGGCATGGGCGATAGGGTTTCTGCACCCATGCCAGCATTTTCGCCATTTGGGGATGGGTACGGTTGCCCACCAGCGCGATTTCTTGCACGCCGATGTCAGCCAGCGCCGCCGCGCCGAGCCAGTGCCCAAACCCGGTGGCATACCGGCGCATCACCGGTTGCAGCGCTCCCAATGCTTGCGTCGCCGGGCGAAAGTAGCGGTCATCGCCGGTATATGCTGCCAAATAAAGTAATGTGCGCACCGCCATCGCGTTCCCCGACGGGGTGGCGTTATCCTGCAAATCTTTGGGGCGCACCACCAATTCGGGATGGTCGTCTGCCGTGTCGAAAAACCCGCCGCCGGTGGGGTCGCGGAAATGCGCCAGCACGGTGTCCATCAAATTTTGCGCGGTAGAGAACCACTGCTCATCGAAGGTAGATTGGTACAGCGCCAGCAGTCCATCGGCTAAAAAAGCGTAATCTTCCAGATAACCGCTTAATTTGGCGCGACCATCTTTCCACGTGCGCCACAGCCGCCCGTTTGCGGTGGTGAGGTTTTCCAGCAGAAATTCGGCATTGCGGCGAGCGGCATCCAAATAGCGGGGATTGTCGAGCACGCGCCCTGCTTCCGCAAAGGCGGCGAGCATCAACCCGTTCCATGCCGTCAAAATTTTCTCGTCGCGGGCGGGTTTCACCCGTGTTTCACGGCGGGCGAACAGCATTTTTCGGCTTTCCGCCAATTCTGCCGCCAGTGCCAGCTCATCCATTCCCACGGATTGCGCGACCTCTGCGACCGAACGGACGCGGCGCAGAATGGTTTTTCCTGCCCAGTTGCCACGCTGGGTCACATCATATATCTGCGAAAAATGGTCGGCGGCGGTGTCGCCGAGAGCGTACAGCACTTCCGCCGCTGTCCACACAAAAAACTTGCCTTCTTCCCCCTCGCTGTCCGCATCTTGAGTGGAGAAAAAACCGCCCTGCGGATGGGTCATTTCGCGTAACACGTAATCTAATATTTCTTCCACCACCTGCCGGTAGCGTTCATTTCCGGTAGCCTGAAAAGCGTGCAGATAGAGCCGCGCCAGCAGCGCATTATCGTACAGCATTTTTTCAAAATGGGGCGCGAGCCATTCGGCATCGGTGGAATAGCGATGGAATCCGCCGCCGAGCTGGTCGTACATGCCGCCATTCGCCATTTTTTGCAGGGTCAATTCTACCGCTTCGAGCAATGGATCATCGCCGGTGTGGGCGTGCCAGCGCAGCAGAAAATCGTATAGCATTGGTTGGGGAAATTTCGGCGCGCCGTGTGCGCCGCCATGCACGGGGTCCGTCGCCTTTAAAATGGATTGCGCGGCGTCTTCCAACGCTACCGTTTCCAGTGCGGTATGGGTTGCCAGCGACAGCGAACTTTCCATTCGCGCCAGCAATTGTTCGCCCTGCTGTTGGATGGCATCTTTTTGTCGATGGTAAAAGTCCGCCAGCGTTTCCATCAACCGTGCCAACCCGGGCATGCCCGCGCGGTCGGTGGGGGGGTAGTATGTGCCGCCGTAAAATGGCACGCCATCGGGCGTGAGCCAGACGCTCATAGGCCAGCCACCCTGCCCTGTCATCGCTACCACGGCATTCATGTAGATAGCGTCCAAATCGGGGCGTTCTTCACGGTCAACTTTGACGTTTACGAAATATTGGTTCATAATATCTGCAATGGTTGGATTTTCGAACGATTCCCGCTCCATCACATGACACCAATGACATGCCGCGTACCCGATGCTCAAAAAGATGGGTTTGTCTTCTTTTTTGGCTTTTTCCAGCGCCATTTCTCCCCACGGATACCATTCGACGGGGTTATGGGCGTGTTGCAGCAGGTACGGGCTGGTTTCGTGAATCAATTGATTGGACATAGATTGTCCTTTTGGCATTGGGCGACAGCCATCGTGTATATCAGAAGTATAGCAGGTGAATGAGAATATTGCCATCAATTGCACACAATTTTAGGGGAGAATTGAACTTGAAAACAACGTTATCGGTATGGATAGCAGGGAGAGCATGTGGTTATTGCCTCCGATGAACTGACCCTGATCCTTCGCGCCAAACAGGGTGATGTGCCGGCGTTTGAAACGCTCTACCATCGCCATAAAACGGCGTTGTACCGCACGGCGCTGGCAATTTCGGGCGAC
>CAYZQQ010000461.1:0-2887 GCA_964480075.1 uncultured Anaerolineaceae bacterium | reverse complement strand
TAGTTCAAGGCAAAAACGCGGCAATCTTGCGCACCCCCTGAAATCCTGAAGACCCTCTAAAATTTTATGGGCTATCGACTGAATAACTTTGTTTTTGGGCACAACTGGGCAACCGATTTGCTGGCACGCGCCATTGAAACAGGCAGCCTGTCGCAATCTATTTTGATAACCGGTATGCCGCAATTGGGAAAAGCGACGCTGGCGCACACAGTTGCAATGGCGTTAAACTGTACCGGCACAGAAAAACCGTGCGGTCACTGTGCCCCATGCCAAAAAATCAGCCGAGGCAATCATCCCGATGTGATGGTAATGGATGACCCGACCGACCGGCACAGTACCATCAAGATTGAGCAGGTTCGGGAATTGCAGCACAGTTTGTCGCTAACCCCGCTTGAAAGTCGATACAAAATTGCCATTCTCGCCGATTTTGACCGGGCGACAACCAGCGCCGCCAACGCGCTATTAAAAACGCTGGAAGAACCCCCGGCACATGGGGTATTGCTGCTCACAGCTCGTTCTACCGAGCAACTATTGCCCACCATTGTGTCGCGGTGCCAAATTATTAATCTGCGCCCCGTTGCTGCCCCCATCATTGATTCGATGCTGCGACAGCGCTTCCACATGCCGGCGGGAACGGCACAACATTTGAGCCATTTGGCGCATGGACGGCCGGGGTGGGCGGTGCGAGCGCATCAAGACCCGGATATGCTGTCGCAGCGGCAAACATGGCTTTTAGAGATGACCACAGTGTTGCGCGGTGGTCAAGTTGCCCGCTTGGCGTATGCCGACCAGCTTGCCAAACAGACACAATCGTCGTTTGCCGTGCTTGATTTGTGGCTATCGTGGTGGAGAGATGTGCTGTTGGCGCACAATCGCGTTCCAGACCGGATGGTGAACGTCGATATGGTGGAACTCATTCAGCAATTTGCCCGGTCACTCACGCAGGCGCAAATTATTTTGGCAATTTCCGAGCTGAAAAAAACCCTGCAAAATTTTGACTATAATGTGAACCGGCGATTGAATTTTGAGGTGTTGTTGCTTAGGTTGCCCACGTTAAACTATTAAAAGGAAACATTATCAGTATGCCTACTGTTGTTGGAGTTAGATTTAAACCGGTTACAAAAACCTATTATTTTTTACCCATTTCCGGAGAGGAACTTCCAAAATTGAAGGACCCCGTCATTGTGCAAACCAGTCGCGGCCAGGAATTGGGATGGATTTCAATGGAGACGAAAGAGGTTTCAAGCAAAGAAACTAAAGGTGATTTGAAACGAATTTTGCGGAGAGCAACACCCCTCGATTTGATGAATTTGGAAAAATATCGCGCTCAAGAGCCGGATGCGTTGGAAAAATGTCGTCAAAAAGTGGCGGAACTTCATCTGCCGATGAAAGTAGTGCGGGCTGAATACTCGTATGATGGTTCGAAGTTGCTCTTTTTGTTCACTGCCGAACAGCGGGTGGACTTTCGTGAACTGGTGCGCGCACTGGTGCGAATATTTCGCGCTCGGGTAGAGATGCGCCAAATTGGGGCGCGCGATGAAGCCAAAATCATTGATGGATACGGGCGTTGTGGGCGTCAACTTTGCTGTTCGAGCTGGCTGACCGAATTTCATCCCGTGTCCATTCGTATGGCAAAGAATCAGCAGTTACCGTTGGCGCCCACCGAAATTTCCGGCGCGTGTGGGCGGCTGTTGTGCTGTTTGGCATACGAAAATGATACCTATTCTGAAGTTCGCAGACAACTGCCGCGAACGGGTACGCGCGTGACACACCCAGAGCATGGAAAAGGGGTCATCAAAGGGTTGAATATCTTAAAAGAAAGTGCAATTGTGATATTTGAGGAGGGACTTCGAGCGGAAGTACCGGTGGAAGACCTATTGTTGCCCGGTCAGGTTGCACCCCCCAAGGTGACGCAACCCTCTGTTGCCATCGCGGAGCCAGCGGTGGAGGTGAAAAATTCACCTCCGGCGACAAGCCCGGTTGCTACCAAGCCCAACAAAAAGCGGCGAAAGCGTCGGCGGCGAAAGCCGAAATCGAAAAAACCGAAATCGTAAGGGGTGTATGGAAATAAAAAAGAGCGTCCTATGCGGGACGCTCTTTTGATGTTGGAAAAAGCTATTTGATTTCGACTTCGGCGCCTTCGGATTCTAATTTGCCTTTGGCTTCTTCGGCTTCTTCTTTAGAAACGGCTTCTAAAATAGCAGAAGGGGCGTCGTCGACGACGGCTTTGGCTTCTTTTAACCCCAGGTCGCTGCGCAAACTGCGGACAGCTTTGATGACCTGAATTTTCTTCGCGCCGACTGATTTTAGCACAACATCAAATTCCGTTTGTTCTTCTTCGGGGGCGGCTGCGCCGGCGCCACCGGCTATTGCCATCACGGCGGTGGGAGCGGCGGCGCTAACGCCCCATTTTTCTTCCAACAGTTTTGTCAAATCGGCGGCTTCCAGTAGGGTAAGCTCGCTGAGTTGTTCTACAATTTTTTCTAAGTCTGCCATTTGAATATTCTCCTTCAAAATAGTTATTTTTAGGTTAATAAAAAAGTTATGCGGCGGCGGTTTCGCCTTCGCCGGAATCGGCGTATGCATGTACCACGTTTACCACTTGTCGAACACTGCTGGCGACAACACCCGCTAATTGAGTTGCCGGAACAGAAATGAGTCCGAGTAATTGCGCGCGCAGGACATCCAACGGCGGCAATTCGGCGAGGTCTTTAACAGCATCTTTACGGAGGAACACATTACCTAGTAGCCCGCCTTTAACTTCCAGATTCTTGGTGTCTTTTGCAAATTCTACCAAAACTTTTGCGACGGGGGGGGGGGCGCTGTGAACAAAGTTCACGCTAACCGGACTTGCAAATAGTTCGTCAATGCCACCGAGTTCTGATTT
>CAYZQQ010000460.1:0-2894 GCA_964480075.1 uncultured Anaerolineaceae bacterium | reverse complement strand
CGATCTATATGAGCACGCTCCCGGTGATACTGCCCACGCTTAAAGCAAGCGCTTGTTCTCCCAGTGTTCCCAGTGCTGCCATAACCGTTTTGTTAAACCCGACGGACACCCCCAGAAAGAAAATCAACAAATAAACCGCCCATGTGGTAGCTTTCTGGGCGCTGGCAAGCACATGATTTTTGTCTCGAAAAAGAAAACCGACGAAAACGCCGGCAAGCAAAAAAATAAATATAAACCACATAGCGATACTCCAATTATGGTTTGGCGAGCGTTTTGGCGATAATGTGCGCAAGTTGGGGGACTGCCAGGGGTTTTGGCAGCCATCCCACAAACCCTTCGGCTAGTTTTTGCTTCGCCTCGGCTTCCAATGGATAGCCGGAAAGGGCAATAATGTGTAGCGCCGGATTGCGGGTTTTTAACTGCTTTGCCAGCGCGACGCCTCCCAAGCGAGGCATGGTAACGTCGGTGAGAACCAACGCAATATCACCGGCATGTTCGTCAAAAACCGCGAGCGCCTCATAGCCATCCTTGGCGGTGAATACCGAATATCCCAAATGTTCCAGCATTGCTTTACCAACCGTTAACACAGCGAGCTCATCTTCTACCAGTAAAATTGCCTCGCCATGCCCGTGTGGCAGCGTGGAGTCATTGGGAAAGGAGAACCGTGCCGGAGGTTGGTGGTCGTCCGGTCGAAAATATAGCGTGATGGTTGTTCCTTTACCCACAGTACTTTCGGCGGTAATATAGCCACCATGCTGTTTTAATATGCCATAGGCTTGTGATAATCCCAACCCCGTGCCCTTGCCGACATCTTTGGTGGTGAAAAAAGGTTCGAAAATACGCTGTAACATATCTTGCGGAATACCATTGCCAGAATCGGCTATGGATAGAGCAATCCAGTTTCCTGCCGACATCAAAGGGTAGGGCGGCGTATCATCCGCAGTCAGAGACAACCGTCGCAATCGAAACGTAAGCGTCCCCCCGTTGGGCATGGCATCTCTGGCATTGATTGCCAAATTGGTCAGCACCTGTTGAACTTGTGATGGATCTATAGGCAAGGTAATGTCACTAATAGCCGCTTCGATATCCAGCTCAATGGCAATATTTTCAGGAATAAGTCGGCGCAATAATTTTACGGCATCACCCAAAAAAGACGCGAGGGCGGTCGGTTTTTTTTTGCTGACCGATTGGCGGCTAAAGTCAAGAATTTGTCCAATTAACTGAGCGCCATACTGACCCTGAGATACAATTTGTGCCAGCATTTGCTTTGTTGCCGGCGGGGTGCTTGCCCGGCGACTAATTAAATCGGCAAATCCGATAATGCTCGTTAGAATATTGTTAAAGTCGTGCGCCATCCCTGCCGCCATTTGCCCCACCGCTGCCAGCCGTTCTTGCTGCTGAATGCGCCATTGCATAGCGCGTTCAGCAGTCACATCGCGCAACAGCAGCACCCAATTTTCAAAATTGAAAGCAGTTTCTACGGGCTGTGCAGTCGCCATAAAATTACCGGTAGTTCCGTCAATTGGATTTAAATCGTGCCATATTCCAACAGCGGAAAGCATCTCGTCCAACGGTAAATCACCGAGTGCAACCAAGCGTGCATCGGTTGAAAAAGTGGCTAATTTAGACAAAAACGAGTGTGCCGTGGGATTGGCTATTTTTATATGATGGCCTTTGTCCAGCAGTATAATTCCTTGAGGAAGAGCGTCTAAAACTTGCTGAACCAAGCGTGCGTGCCGTCGACTCTCTTCAAAAAGTGAAGCGTTTTTTATGGCGACCGCTGCTTGCCCGGCGAATGCCGCCAGCCGCCGGACATCATTCGGTTGAAAAAAGTTCGGTTCCGCTTTGTCCAGCGAGAAGAAAGCAACCACTTCCCCCTGCACAATAATCGGCGCCCCCGCCCACGAGCGAATGGCGCTTTTGGGGCGTATATGCACCCAATTTGGGGACTCATCCGTGTTGGGGATGACGAGTGGCTGTTTTGTTTCATACATGGTGCGCAGGTTGGCGGTTTCAAAAATGTCAAACGTCAGACCCTGCAGTGCATCCAGTGAGGTCTCGCCAAAGTTATCATAGCCCCGCGCCTGCGAAATTCGGGCACGATTATTTTCCACCACCATCACGTTTGCCGCATCATAAGGTACCACTCGGGCAATTTGAGTCAACAGGGCATCAATAATGGTATCCAAATCTAATGTGCGGCTAAACGCATTTCCGGCATCGCGCAACGCTTCCGCCAATTCACGCTGGCGACGTTCCGTTTCCAAAAGGGCCGTATATTTTTTTTCTAATAGTTTGTATTCCTGTATATCTGTGCCGATAACGCCGGCGGCAATGACAACGTCATCTTTTTTAATGGGCGCAACACGCGTGGCATGCCATTTGCCTTCGCCGTCGGCATGTTCATAAGAGGTTGTTTTGCCGGTTTCAAACACGAAGGCAAGTGCCCGGCGTAATTTTTCGCGGTGGTCATCGGTGGTAACCACCTCAAAAATAGATTTTCCGACCAGTGTTTGTATCGATTCTGGTGGCTGCGCTCTATTAATAAATAAAATGTGTCCTTCGCTGTCCAGCGAAAGAAGGATGTCCGGCGCGTTTTTTATAGCTTGCTGATATTGTTCGGTCACCGCCATAGCGTTTTCGGCGATAGCCTTTTCATGTGCCAGTGCCGTTTCTAATGTGGCAATTTGCTGTTGCAGTGCTTTAATTGATGGGGTAACAGTCATAATTGAGGAAGGTGTCTTCACTAAAAAATAGAATCAAACCTGTTGCTTGTTTTCTAATTGGTTGATAGTATAATCTAAAGTAATCATACTTGCAACCACTTAGTTTTACATTGAGAAGAATGTATATGCACCCATTCAAACTGATACGGCAAATTTTGATAGTAGTAT
>CAYZQQ010000459.1:0-2897 GCA_964480075.1 uncultured Anaerolineaceae bacterium | reverse complement strand
GCACACTCAACGGCAGCCACATCCACCAAAAAACAATCACCCTCGAAACCGGAAAACGGGTGGAAATTGCGCTGGCAACCGGCGCTCCGGCGCACATTGATGGCGAAGTGCTGTGCGAGCGCGGGAACCATTTTGTCATAGAAATTTTCCCAAAGAAATTGCAGGTGTGGGCATAAAGGAGCATCACAAATGACCATTTGGCAGGCGACAGCGGCGGCAATCATTGCTTATCTCATCGGTTCATTTCCCACCGGTGTGGTCGCCAGCAAACTGGTCGGCACGCCCGATGTGCGATATGTTGGCAGCGGACACACGGGGGGAACCAACACGATGCGCCATGCCGGGGCGTGGGTCGGGGCAACGGTGGTCATCATTGATGCGCTGAAGGGATTGGCAGCGTGGCTGGTGGCATAGTGGATAACGGGCGGCAATCCGTGGGCGCTGCCGCTGGCAGGAACCATCGCGGTGATTGGGCACTGTTTCCCGGTATACACCCGTTTTCACGGCGGTATGGGGCTGGCAACGGCGGGTGGGTTGATAATAGTTTTATCGCCATGGACAATCGCCATTGCGATTCCTATTTGGGCGTTTTTCTTTTTGCTCGTTTTTAAGAAAAATTATTCGCCGCGCTCGGTGGCAATTTCCATTCCGCTGGCGGTGGCAACCACCATTCTGTTTCTGAACCCTATGCCGCCGGTGAGATGGATGCTGGCGCTGATGTCGGTGGTGTTGGTTTTGCGCCATCTGCCGGAGTGGAATCGGGTGACGTAGCTACACCCAAACGTTGCTCAATACCCATGCCAAGGTATGCAATCCCCCCACTGCCCACACGATGAGCGCGCTCTGCCGCATTGAATCGTCATCGGCACGCAGAAATTGCACCCACAGCACACCTGCCAGCACATTCAATGGGATAGATGCCGGGCTGAATAAATCCCAATCTTTGCGGATGCCATAATCGGCATTCCAAACCCACGTCAGCAGTAAATATCCCACCGCTGCCAACGCGAAAAATCCCCATTCCCACCGAATGTCGGTATCTGTGCGACGCCATTTTCGCCACAGCAACCCCATCGCGCCGATGAGCAGAAAAATGCCCACCGGCGCGGTGAGTAGTATTTCGTTGCCCCAATCGACAAAATGTGCCGCCGAGAACATCGAATATCGCTGCCATTGGGTCGGCGCGGCAAGCGTCAGCGGCACAAACCAAATATGGTCGCCGCCGCCGGGACGGTCGTTCCCCAAAAATGCCGACACACCATGGTTGCCAATTTCCATCAGCGATAACACCGCGCTGCCGACCATCAATGGCGGCAATAGCATTTGCTGCAATAATTCCCACAGCGACAACCCCGCTCGCCATTTTCGCCACACCAAAAATGTCATCGCCAGCCACAGCACCCCCGTGGATGGATGGAACGCATTCGTCAGCGACAGCGTCAGCGACGCAATCCACAACGGCGTTTCGTTGCGCAGGGCGCGCCATCCAAAATACAAAAATGCCAGCACCCCCACCGAGATGATGGTGTAATTTTCCACATAGCCAAAAAAGAGTTCCATCCCCCCGCCGGTGAGTACCAGACCCGCCAGCACCGCGCGTTCGGCGGTGGATTGTTCCAGCTCAAAAGCCAGCAGCAGCGCAATAAAAACGAAAATACCTCCGCACAGCACACTCACGACAGCATACACGGTATCGACGCCCCAGCCCCATAACGGATGCGCCACCAACTGCCACAATCGTTGATGCAAAAAAACGGTGAACGGCGCCTGCCAGTTGTACAGCACCGGCGCATCTTTCTGCGATAGCCCCACCACCAAAATTCGGGCGTCACCCCAATTTAAATGCCGAATCCGCAACAGCCAAAAAACGGGCATCGCCGCGATTGCCATCCCCGCGAACCATCGCCGCGGATAGTTTTTTCCGGGGACGCGATGCCATATCCCCGTCAGCAAATTTTGCCACCGGCGATTAATTGCCGGGACAGTGGTGCTGCCGGCTGCCAGCGTCAATACAATTCCCAGTCCCATCGGAAACGCCGTAAATGCAGATACGCCCCACACCGAGGCGGCTGGCAAAAAGTACGCCGTCATCTGCGCTATTAAAATTATCGCCGCTATGCTTCGCAAAAAAATTAACATACGCTCGTCATTCATCCGTTATTGGACACAGTTTACACCATCAATTAAAATTTAGGTATTTGGGCATTGAACCTATTGAACTATTTTACATCTGCTGAAAACATTTGATTTTGGGATGTCATTCCGGAATTTTTCGAAGAGAAATATTACGGTTCTTCAGGATTTCAAGGGGGTATGTCATTGCGAGGCGGGCAACGACGAAGCAATCTCCGCACATCGCTTCAATTGTCACTGAAATTATTTTTTCTGATGACCTGCCAGCGCGTGCAATGCTTCCAGCGCCGCTTCCGCCTTGTCTGCGGGCACAAAAATGTGGTCGTGATAAAATGCCGCCACCACATTCGCGCTGATGCCACGTTCTGCCAGCGCAGACGACACGGCGGCGGTCAGCCCCACCGCGTTCAGGCTGGAATGCACCGTCGAAGGGCAATCCGGCGGCGATGGCGGTGTCTTTCGGCAGAATCACCGTCAACCCCTCCGCCTCGCGGAACGTGCCCAATGGCGACAGCGCGGCCACCTCCGCCAGCGAAGCCGCCACCGTGCAAAACACGGTTTCCTCCGCCGCGAGGCGTGGCCTCAACCCCGACAGCATTTTGGCTAAATCTGTTTCTCCGGTCAATTGTGGGCTCTTTTGTGTATTTGTTGGTTGGTACCGAGTTTACCTGCATTTTGGAGCGTAGCGGTATAATATCTGTTGAACGAGGCGCTTCGCGCAGGTGGGGGGGGCGAAGCAGTTGTGGTGGAACGAGGCTATACTT
>CAYZQQ010000458.1:0-2909 GCA_964480075.1 uncultured Anaerolineaceae bacterium | reverse complement strand
TATGAGCTGCAACGCAAATTTGAAGCCGCCGGCGCGGATGCCAGCAGCGTGGGGGCGCATCCCGGATATGCCGCCACCAATTTGCAAACGGCGGGCGCAACCTCGGCGATGGAACGGATTGGCGGGAAAATTATGAATGGGCTAATGGCACAATCGGCGGAGATGGGCGCATTGCCGTTGCTGTACGCCGCCACCGCAAAAGATGTGCGCGGCGGAGAATATTTCGGACCGGATGGATTTATGAAAATGCGCGGGTATCCCCAACGGGAAGAATCGAATGACCGCTCGCACAATGCGGAAGATGCCGCTCGGCTGTGGCAGGTGTCGGAGGAATTGACCGGCGTGACATATCCGTTTTAACGGGCATTAACCCGATTAACCAATGGTGGAGTCCGAATAAATTCCTCTGGAAATTTCGGAATGACATCTGGAAAATTGAACTGTCAACAGAACCTAATCCACCAAAATTATATGCACAAATTTTGGCCCATGCACGCCGAGGGTGAGCGTTTGCTCGATGTCGGCGGTGCGGCTGGGTCCGGAGATGAAATTGAGGTTGGCGGTGTCGCGCGCGGCAGACGGGTGGGCGGCGATGAACGCCATCAGCGACGGGTAGAGGTCGGCGACCCGCACCAGCGCGATATGCACCGGCGGCATCAGTGATGCGAGCCGCCCTTTGCCCGCACCGGTGAGAATCACCAGTGTGCCGGTATCGGCGATGGCTGCCTGCGCCCCCGAAATGCCGACGGTCACCCCGGATGCGCCGAGCAGCAATTCGCGGCGCATGGCAGCTTCGGATGGAATCGGCATCTCCCGCACGGAAAAGCCCCGTGCTGCCATTTGCGCCCGCAGATTCGGCACGGGAAGATGGGCATCATCCCACGCAAAAAATTCAGTGGCGCGGTGCTGTGCCATCAATTCGGCGATTATTGCCAGCGCGGCAGCGGGGTCAGCGGCGCGGAAAACATCGCCTTTCAGTGCGGTCACTTCCGCCGAGAATTGTTCCACCAGCGCGGCGGGGTCGAAGGATGCAGCGGGCGGCGCGGGCGGTCGCTCGGCGCGGGCAGCAGGGAAATAGGCGGCTGAAATGCCGTCTTTTACAGTTTCCAGAAAGTCATCTCGGTTCATGGGTTGGTCTCAGGTTTCAAGTTCAAAGATTTCAAGTCTCACGCTTTCACGTTTCACGCATCACCCTTCCGCTCTTTCCACATTTGATGGAACGATTTGGGCGCGAAGGTGGGGAACTGGCGATAATCCGTCCAGCCGTTGAGCGGCGCGGGGAGTTTTTTCACCCAGCCGTTTTTCGCCAGCACGCGGGTCGCCATCGCCGACAGGTTGATGCCCGTCCCCCAGCGATTCGGATTTAACGCGGCGGCGCGATATTGCCCGATGCCGAATTTCAGCCACGCGGGCGGCGATTTTTCATCCATCCCGCTGGCGCGCAAATTGAGCAACATGCGCGGCAAATCAATCCGCACGGGACACACTTCCTGACATTTGCCGCACAGGGTGCTGGCATGCGGCATGTCTCCGGCGGCTTCTGTGCCGAACAAAATCGGCGACAGCACCGAGCCGATGGGGCCCGGGTACACGCTACCATAGGCGTGCCCGCCAATCGCCTGAAAAACGGGACAGTGATTCAAACACGCCCCACAGCGGATGCAGTACAGAATTTCGGCGTTTTCGGATGCCAGCGCCCGCGAGCGTCCGTTATCCAAAATAACCACGTGAAATTCCTCCGGCCCGTCGGGGTCGGCGGGCCGGCGCGCGCCGGTGATGACGCTGGTGTACACCGACATTTTCTGTCCGGTGGCGCTGCGCGCCAGCACGTTCAGCATCACGCCCAAATCTTCAAAGGTCGGCACGATTTTTTCCATGCCCAAAATAGCCACATGAATGCGCGGCGCAGTGGTGGTGAAGCGTCCGTTCCCTTCGTTGGTCACCAGACAAATCGAGCCGGATTCGGCGACGGCAAAATTCACTCCGCTGATGCCCATATCCGCCGTGAGAAAAATTTCGCGCAGGTGGGCGCGGGCGATGTTGTTCAGCTCGATGGGGTCGTCGGTGTACGGCACACCCAATTTATCCCGAAACGTCTCCGCGACTTCATAGCGGGTTTTGTGCATCACCGGCGCGATGATGTGCGATGGCGTTTCTTCCGCCAGTTGGATGATGAATTCGCCCAAATCGCTTTCGGTGACGGTGATGCCGTCTTTTTCCAGCTCGCGGTTCAGGTGGATTTCCTCCGTGACCATCGATTTTGATTTCACCGCCCGGCGCACCCCTTTTTCCCGCGCCAATTGCCGGACATATTGCGTCGCTTCGGCGGCATCTTTCGCCCAGAAAACCGTGCCGCCATTCGCGGCAACGTTATCCGCAAAATCCGCCAGATAGGTGTCCAATCGGCTCAACGTGTGGGCGCGAATCAACCGTGCGCGGTCGCGGAAATCGTCCATCGGGGTGAATGCAGCCACGGCGCGGCTGCGGCCTTCCATCAAATGCCGCGCACCGAGCGCAACGGCGTGGGTTTTGCGGCTGTCGTCCAGAGCGATGCGGACGCGCTGCTGAAACGTGGTGTCAGGCATCGGCATCCTCCTTTTTCGGGCGCAACACTTCGGCGATATATTTCGCCTGCACCGCGCTGCCCCGTTTTCTCAGCCCCCCGCCAATGTGCATCAGACAACTGAAATCCGTGGCGACCACCGTGTCCGCGCCGCTGGCTTCGATATTTTCCAACTTTTTCTCCAGCATCGCGCCGGAAATATCGCTCATTTTTACGGCGAACAATCCGCCGAAACCGCAGCATTCCGTTTCACCGGGCAGGTCAACCAGTTCCGCACCCACGACATTTTCCAGCAGGGTTTTCGGCTGGTCATAAATATTCAAATTGCGCAATCCGTGGCTAGACG
>CAYZQQ010000457.1:0-2914 GCA_964480075.1 uncultured Anaerolineaceae bacterium | reverse complement strand
GTGCGCTGTTCGATGCGCTGGGCTTCCAGCAATTTATCTTCGGCTCGAAGTTCAATCAACCGCGCTTCCAACTCATCTTCAATATCTTTGAGCGCCTGCCCCAGTTTATCCTGCGGGGTGATAAAATGTTTGGCGGGGTGAATCGTCAGCGTCTGCAAACGGTCGCGAACTTCGCCCGTCAGCGCGTCAATTTCCGTGATGCGGTCAATCTCGTCGCCGAAAAATTCGATGCGGTATGCCAAATCATTGTACGCCGGACGCACTTCCAGCGTATCGCCGCGCACGCGAAACGTGCCGGGTTTCAGGTCGAAATCGTTGCGTGGATAGTGAATATCCACCAGATGGCGCAGCACTTTATTCCGTTTGCGCACTTCCCCCACGTTAAATTCGATGTGCGCTTTGTCGTATTCGGCGGGGTCGCCCAGCCCGTAAATCGCGCTCACGCTGGCAACAATCAGCACGTCATCTCGCGTAGCTAACGCGCTGGTGGCTGCCAGCCGCAGCCGGTTAATTTCATCGTTGATTTGCGCATCTTTTTCAATAAAGGTGTCTGTGCGGGGGATGTAGGCTTCCGGCTGGTAATAATCATAATAACTGACAAAATATTCCACGGCATTGTTGGGGAAAAACGACTTGAATTCACGGTACAATTGCGCCGCCAGCGTTTTATTGTGCGCCATCACCAGCGTGGGGCGCTGAATCTGCGCCACTACATTGGCAACGGTGAAGGTTTTGCCCGTCCCCGTTGCGCCGAGCAGCACTTGCTGCTTGACTCCGGCGTTCAATCCCGTCACCAGTTTTTCAATGGCATCGGGCTGGTCGCCGGACGGTTGATAATCTGAAACCAGTTGAAATTTAGGCATTGATCGTCTCCGCTGCAAAAAGAGATAAAAATTGAACCACAGGCACGAAGAAAAAGAGTTTGGAAGGCAGAGATAATTTTGCTATTTCTCTAAATATTATTATGCACTCTGCATCTTTGCGCCTCTGTGGTGAAAGATAAAATAGAACGCTAGTTCGGTATTATAGCAGAAAAATTTTTGGCGGGGGAATCACGTTTTTGAAATTGAATTCACCTCTCGATTTTGACACCGCTATCACTCAATGCTACGATTGCAACAGATGTAATCCGAACGCATCAATGTGGATGCGCACAATTAAATCACAAGGAAGGTGAGTTATGTCGAACGCAATTTTTCAGGTTCCAAAACCAACCAACGAACCGGTGCTGGCGTATCGCCCCGGCAGCCCGGAACGTGCTACATTGAAAGCGCGGCTGGCGGAAATGTCGGCGCAGCAGATTGAAGTCCCCATCATTATCGGCGGGCAGGAAATTCGCACCGGCAATACCGCCGAAATGACCGCGCCGCACGACCACAGCCTGAAATTGGGGGTGTACCACAAAGCCGGGCGCAAAGAAGTTGAAATGGCGATTGAAGCGGCGCTGGCGGCGCGCGAAACCTGGGCGGCAATGCCGTGGGAACAGCGCGTTTCAATTTTCCTCAAAGCCGCCGATTTGCTGGCAGGTCCGTGGCGAGCTACGTTGAACGCCGCCACCATGCTGTGTCAATCCAAAACGGTTTTTCAGGCGGAAATTGATGCAGCATGCGAGCTGATTGATTTTTGGCGTTTCAACGCATCCTATTTCGCAGACCTTATCGCCGACCAGCCCTATTCATCGCCCGGCGTGTGGAATCGCTTGGAATACCGCTCGCTGGAAGGATTTGTGTTCGCCGTGACACCGTTTAATTTCACCTCAATTGCGGGCAATCTGCCCACTGCGCCGGCAATGGTCGGGAATGTGGTGGTGTGGAAACCGGCATCCGGCGCGGTCTATTCCGCTTATTGGCTGATGCAATTGTTTAAAGAAGCCGGTGTACCGGATGGCGTCATCAATTTTGTCCCCGGTTCGGGGGGCGAAGTAGGCGACCCCGCGCTGGAAAGCTCCGATTTGGCGGGCATCCATTTTACCGGCTCCACAGCAGTATTTCAGGGGATGTGGAAAAAAGTCGGCGATACCATTTCGGAAAAGAAATATTATCCCCGCATTGTGGGCGAAACGGGTGGCAAAGACTTCATTTTCGCGCACAACTCTGCCAAAATTGATGAGCTGGCAGTGGCGGCGCTACGCGGCGCGTTTGAATTTCAGGGGCAAAAATGCTCGGCGTTGTCGCGGATGTATGTGCCGCAATCCATCTGGCTAGATTTCCGCGCAAGCCTTGTGGCAAAACTGGACGGCGTAAAAATGGGCGACCCCGCCGATTTCACCAACTTTATGACCGCCGTCATCGACAAAACGGCTTTTGCGAAACTCACCCGTTATATTGACCACGCCCGTGAAGATGACGGGGTTGAATTTGTGTACGGCGGACAGTACGATTCGTCAACAGGATATTTCATTCAGCCCACCGTGCTGGTGGTGTCCGACCCGCGCCACACATTAATGCGCGAAGAATTATTCGGTCCGATACTGACCATTTTTGTGTATGATGATGATAAATTTGAAGAGACGCTAACCTTGTGTGATACGACCTCACCCTATGCGCTCACCGGTGCGGTGTGGGGACAGGACCGGCAGGCATTGACACGGATGGCGGAAAAATTGCAAAATGCCGCCGGAAACTTCTATTTCAATGATAAACCGACCGGCGCGGTGGTGGGACAGCAGCCCTTCGGCGGCGGACGCGCATCCGGCACAAATGACAAAGCGGGCAGCGCGACGAATATTCTGCGCTGGCTGAGCGTGCGCACCATCAAAGAAACGCTGGTGCCGCCGGCAGAGTGGCGGTATCCGTTTATGGACGCGGAATAGTTTGAA
This sequence comes from uncultured Anaerolineaceae bacterium, assembly GCA_964480075.1. Taxonomy (GTDB): domain Bacteria; phylum Chloroflexota; class Anaerolineae; order 4572-78; family 4572-78; genus JANTHQ01. The sequence continues at coordinate 96 of CAYZQQ010000457.1, read as the reverse complement.
GAAATGAAAAGAGGGGACAGAGCATCGCTTTGTCTCCTCTTTTTGGGTCTTCAGGATTTCAGGGGGTGCGCAAGATTGCCGCGTTTTTGCCTTGAA
>CAYZQQ010000456.1:0-2915 GCA_964480075.1 uncultured Anaerolineaceae bacterium | reverse complement strand
GAGATATAAAGTTGTATTTTTTTTTATTTTTTCGAGCAGAAAACGGAATACGAGATGCTACGGAGTGACAGGAGTTCGGACGTGTGCTCTTCCGATCTATCTATTTCCCAGTGAACCCCGTGCGCGCCCAGCCCCTTATTGCGAGCATTCGGTCCAAAGGAGAGGAAACGGTTGTAGAGATTTTTGTAGTCTCGCGTCACCAGTTTCATATTGGGCATGGTTTTACCGGGGATGGCATCACATTCGCCTTTGTACCAGTCTTTCACTTCCGGTTGGGCAATTTCGGCGGGGGAGTCGTGCGCCAGCGCCGAACACACCAAATCAACCACCGGCTCCGGCAGATGGGTTTCTGCCAGTTCGCTGATTTTTTTAGCGAAAGCCTTGAAGATTTCCCAATCGCTGCGAGCTTCCCAATTAGGCGCTACGGCTTCCGAAAGGGGATGGATGAATGAGTGCATGTCAGTGGAATTAATGTCGTCTTTTTCGTACCAGTGTGCCGTCGGCAAAACAATATCGGAATACAGCGCGGAGGTGTCCATCCGGAAGTTGATATCCACCACCAAATCCATTTTACCCGTCGGCGCATCGTCGTGCCAGACAATTTCATCCAACTGCCCTTTGCCCGCTTCATCCTGCGCAATGGCGTTGTCGTGCGTACCCAGATAGTGCCGCAGGAAATATTCGTGCCCCTTGGCGCTGGACATTAGCGCGTTGCCGCGCCAGATAAACCACACCCGGGGCCAGTTTTCAGGCGCATCAGGGTCTTCAACGGCAAACCGGAGTTTGCGTTCTTTCAATTGGTCAACCGTATATTGAATGATTTCCGCATCGGTTTTTGCGCCGGCAGCTTTGGCTTCTTTTACCACTTCGATGCTGTTACGTTCAAATTGCGGATAAAACGGCAACCAGCCCATCCGCACGGCACGCACATTTGCGTCGGCAGCGTGCCCGGATGTCCAGCGATTGTCGCCTTTCAGCGAGCTGTATTTAGCAAAGCCCCCTTCATACCGCCATTGGTCAGAGTGGATGTAATGCCAACTGGGAGCATTTTGCACGCGCGGGGGACCGCCCCAATCTGTTGCCATGGCAACCGTTTTCCACGGCGCGGCAGGGGCAAGTTTTTCTTGCCCCACATAATGCGCCAGACCGCCGCCATTTTTGCCGATACACCCGCACAGCATCAGCGCGGTGATGGCGGAACGGTAGATGAGGTTATTGTGATACCAATGATTAATTCCCGCACCAATGATGACGGTACATTTGCCGTCTGTTTCGCGAGCGGTGTCGGCAAATTGGCGGGCAAAATTGATGACTGTTTCGCGGTCGATGCCACTGAATTTTTCTTGCCACGCCGGGGTGTACGGGGCAGATTCGTCGTTATAATCGGCGGGGTATGTGCCATCCAACCCGCGATTCACGCCGAATTGCGCCATCAGTAAATCGAACACGGTGGTGACAGCAACCGTGCCGTCTTCGGTTTCAATATGTTTGACGGGCACGCCGCGCCACACCATTTCATTGTTATTGGAAAAATCTTCCTGCCCCACTTCCAGCACCGTATCACGGTTGTCCACAAACGAAAGCAGCGGGTCAATCACCGAACCGTCCACGCCATCTTTCAATTCCAAATTCCACTCGCCTTTTTTGGTTTGCCAGCGATGTCCCACCGAGCCTTTCGGCATTTTCGGGCGACCGTCATTGGCATCGAACATGAGGAATTTCCATTCACCGTTTTCTTCGTTTTTGTACTGTGCCAGCTTTCCGGCGCGGAGGAATTTGCCGGGGGTGTAGCGTCCGTCTTCCCCTTTTTTAAGTTTCACCAAATGCGGAGAGTCAGTGAATTGTTTGAGGTATGCGTTAAAGTTAGGCGTATCGTTTTTGGCAAAATATTCTGTCAGAATGACATGATTAGCCGCCATCCAGAATGCCAAATCCTGACCGGCTTTCACCGGCAGCCACCAGTCGGCATATTTGGCAACCTGACTGAAATCGGGCGCAAACACCACAAATTTTGAGCCGTTGTGCCGCGCTTCGGAAATGAAATGCACGTCGGGGGTACGGGTCATATTCAGGTTTGACCCCATCGAGATGATGAATTTGCTGTTGTACCAGTCGGCGCTTTCCTGCACGTCGGTTTGCTCGCCCCAAATTTCCGGGCTGGCGGGCGGCAAGTCACAGTACCAATCATAAAAGCTGAGGTTGATGCCGCCGGCAAGCTGCAAATAGCGTGACCCCGCCGCGTAACTGAGTTGGCTCATCGCCGGAATGGGTGAAAAGCCAACAACGCGGTCGGGACCGTATTTCTTGATGGTGTAAATATTTGAGGCGGCAATTAATTCCAGCACTTCATTCCACGTGCTACGACGGAACCCGCCCTTGCCCCGCGCACGCTGATATGATGTTCGCGCTTGGGGATCTTCCACAATGGATTTCCACGCCTCAACGGGGTCACTGTGTTTGAACCGCGCCGTGCGCCAATGGTCCATTAACGCGCCGCGCATATAGGGGTATCGCACCCGAACGGGGCTGTAAATGTACCAACTGGCAGAAATTCCACGCTGGCATCCGCGCGGCTCGTAGGGGGGTAATTTGCCATCCAACTTGGGGTAATCGGTTTGCTGCATTTCCCAGGTGATGACGCCATCTTTTACATAAACACCCCACGAACAGCCGCCGGTGCAGTTTACACCGTGGGTACTGCGAACCACTTTATCGTGTTGCCAGCGGTTGCGGTAAAATTCTTCCCATTGGCGAGTTTCAGGGTCAATAATATCTTTTATCCAGCTCAATTGTCTCTCCTAATTAGAGGCTTACGTACCCCGTTTAATCGGTTCAGCCAAACGAGTTGACTGATGCCAAAAAATACAATCGCACCTAGAATACCCCACCCACTAAAGATTGAGACATTTACCGGC
>CAYZQQ010000455.1:0-2921 GCA_964480075.1 uncultured Anaerolineaceae bacterium | reverse complement strand
GGCGGGGTCAAATCGCCCGTCAGCTTTTCCATCAACCCACAACGCCACCGATTGGCGCGGATACCCGTGCGTCAACTGCAATTTTCGCGGGTCGAGTGTGTCCACCCCCGCCGCCGCCAAATCAGCATACCCGAGCGCATACAATCCGGTATGGTCAACCGTGATTCTCGTCTCTGAAATCGTCGTCTGCACCGACAATCGAGCATCGGGAGACCGTTGAATTTGCCACTGCGCCGCCCGTGGATTTACCAGCGATGCCGTCACCCTGCGGGCGATGGGGTCGGCAGGAACAGCAACAGTACGAGATGCGGGTGCGGCGTCATCGAATAATATTTGCACGGTGATGGCGCGAACGATGATTGCCTGCCGCGATACAGTATTGACCCGCACCGGATTGACGGTGAGCCGAACCACCCGCTGATTTCCAATTTGAACGGGGTCGCCCAATTGCACGGTTTCAGCGGGGAAGAAGGCATTGCGGGCAAAAATGGCGGTGTCGGGCACGGTCGATTCACGGGCAATCGGCGGGTTGCCCACCGCAGCGAATGTCGGAGCGGGCAGCGGTGGGGCTGCCAGTGTGATGGTTTCGGTTTCTATCGCCGTGATATGCCATGTTGCGCCACCGGTCGGCGGCAATCCCACAAGCGCGATAGCATGCGGTAGTTTCGGCTGTCCGGATTCGCCCGAAGCGAGAAAACTGCCCAGCGTTATTTTACTGAACGATTGTCCATCTGCGGTGACCGTCACACTTTTGGCGGGCGGAAATTGCCAGCGCAGGGTTATGCCGGTGTTGTCAGTGCGAATGAGGGTCGGTCGGAGCGGGGCATCGGCACGCACCGCCAGAGGTAAATTCGCCCACAGAATGATTATCGCCGGCACAAGAAAAGCCGTCTCCAAATAGTGACGGCTTTGCACAAATTTCATAGTGGTTTGGAGCAAATCAGGCTTGCGGTTCAAATTTATAACCCACATTCAGCTCGTTCAGAAGGTACACCGGATGTTTGGAGTCGGGTTCCAGCTTTCGCCGCAGGTGCCACACATATACCCGCAGGTAATCAATATCGTCAATATATTCAAACCCCCATACATTTTCCAAAATCTGCCGAAATTCGAGCCAGCGTCCTTTGTTTTTTACCAGAAACGCCAGTAATTTATATTCAGTGGGCGTGAGTTTTACGGGCAGATTGTTACACGTTACCAGCCGCGCCCCCAAGTCGATGTGCAAATAAGGGTCGTGGTATGCCACTGCAATTTCGTGGGTGGGTTGCGCTTGAGCCCGTCGCAGTGCGGCACGGACACGTGCCAATAATTCGCCGATTTTAAACGGTTTGGCGATATAATCATCCGCGCCCATATCCAGCCCTTTGATGATGTCTTCCTCGTTGTATCCTTTGGCAGTGAGCATAATGATGGGCGTATCAGAAACTTCACAGATGCGCTGACAAACTTGATAGCCGTCAAGTTTGGGCATCGAAATGTCTAAAATCACCAAATTTGGGCGCGAATCGTGAAATTTTCGGATGCCGTCCCGTCCATCTTCGGCGGTAATAATTTCATAGCCCCGCCCACGCAGGTTGTATTCAACCAGTTCCAGAACCAGCGGGTCATCATCAATAACTAATATTCGTTCTCCCATATACCCTCCTCCATCTAGGTGCGATTATAACCCAAATAATGGAGATTGGCAATGGTTTTTCTATGTTACCTCTTCTAACGGAAGCGTGAACCATGCAGTGACGCCTCCCTGCGGATTATTTTTTATGCCGACATTCCCGCCGTGGGCTTCGATGATAGTTTTGCACACGCAGAGTCCCACCCCGACACCATGCATCTGCGCCGTTTTTGCATTCTGCCCGCGATAGAAACGGTCAAACACATACGGCAGTTCCGTTTCCGGCACGCCACTGCCGGTATCGGTAATTTTGAATACCCACTGCCCGCTTTGCGGATGTGATTCGATGTAAATGGGTTCATCCGGTGGAGAAAATTTTACGGCATTGCTCATCAGATGAAACACCACCTGCTCCAACCAATGCTGGTCGCCCAAACAAACACCGGCTGTATTCCAGTCATTGTCAATAAACACGGTTAATTGTCTTTGAGCTGCTGCTTCAGAGATTTTTTCGCGCAGCGATTCAAGAAAATGTTGCGGATTTAACAGGCGTTTGTCGAGTTTGATATGCCCCTGTTGCAAATAGGTAACCGTCAAGAGATTATCCACCAATTCTAACATGCGGCTTGAGCTACCGTAGCTATTCTGCAAAAACCGGCGTTGAGTTTCAGTGAGCGGACCCGGACGTCCGTCAAGCAGGGTTTCGATGAAGCCCATTATCAGCGTGAGCGGCGTGCGTAATTCGTGCGACACTGCCGCCAAAAAATCGTCCACCATTTCGGTAGTGGTTCTATGGCGAACTTCAAGTTCTGCCAATGCCTGTTTTATTTGCTGAAAACGAAGGGCATGTTCAATTGCCTGTTCCATTTTATGCAAAATTGGGTTAAGCGCGTTAATTTTTTGAGAGGAAATTGGGGTATCGTGCTTGTCTAAAATCAGCACCCCGTATCGCGGCAACGGAAACAGATATATTAGATTATTGCCGTCAAGTTGTTCCTGACGCGGTGACAACAGCGCCAAACTCTGCCGCGTCTGTCCCTGCAACATTGACAGCGCAATATCGGCAGCCTGACGACACGAGGGGAGATTCTCGGCATCGGGTGGAAAAACACATTCATAGTTCAGTGTTGCCAAACGCTCATTATCCCACTCTGCCAGCATAATAATACCGGCGTTGCAATCAAATGCGCGAACAATGGCTTGCAACGCCGTGCAGAGCGTTCGCTTCAAATCCAAGCTCGTGCCAACCGCCATTGCCACGTCATACAACGCATCGGTTGACACAATTGGGTCCCGCATTCCGCCTCCA
>CAYZQQ010000454.1:0-2921 GCA_964480075.1 uncultured Anaerolineaceae bacterium | reverse complement strand
ACGACTTTACAAGCATATTGTGCGCCGGATTAGAGCCATTTATCCCAATTTTAATATCGGCGTTACAACCGGACAGCAAGGTAACCGAGCAAGCCGCTGGCAACATCCTTATCGCCACTGGCTTTTTGTACCGGCTAATACGCGAACTGATCCGGCTCAAACCAAATCTTATCAAAAATAAACGCCCCGCTTTCGCTATGCACTGAACTTTGTCAGGGCGTATCCTAAGTGGAACTTAAGACTTCGCGAGCAGAAGGGCGTATCTACAATCAGTATAACATAGCTTTCACCGCCCGTCAATCTATTTTGAACACTCGCGGGGGAAAATCACTTTTGTGAAAGGTCCGGTGAAGCGGTCGGATATTCTAAAAATCGTCCCGACAATAATCAAAAGAGAGAGGAACTATGGATTTTTTTCTGCCATAAAGACTATCCAAAGCAGCAAAACACATCTTGTCTGTACTGCATTATTCTAAAAAGGAACGTCTCAAATACGATGAGGTTTTTGAAGATTCCCCTTTGGATGAGGATGCGTTTCGTGCCGCATTCCAGCGATTAATTGACAAAAAATACATCGAACACCATGCCCCATATTACCGCCTTACCAGTCGGGGCATAGATATTGCCAAAAATCTGCCGGAACCATCATCCCCGAAAAATGGTGGAGTTGTGGGCGGTATTCTCGCCATAATTTTGCTCATTGCCTTTGTAGGCGCACTTGCCGGTGGTGGCGAATCATCCTCCACATCTCAACCGGTATCGCAAACCAACAACCCTGTGACATCTGCACAAAATATCCTGCCGGCATCCTCTTCTGCCACACCCACTGCACTGAGCGTCGCCGCTCCGGTTCCCGGTGTTGAATACAGAGACCCGATGCCGTTTCAGGTGGGGCAGGCCGTTGAAATTCAAACGCCCGCCGCAAATGTTCGGCAATCGCCGGGGTGGATAAACAAACCGGAAACGGATAGTCTGTGCCAACCCGAACACGGAACACAACTCACAATTTTGGGTACACCCCAATATGCGGACGGATTATGGTGGTGGCCGGTGTCGGTTGGCAATTGCCGAGGGTGGACAGCCCAAACGAACAAAAACGGAAAAATAATTTTGAACTCACCTTTATAGCACCCATTCACCGGAGATTCACTTATGACCACCGAAAACAAGGGCTGTTTGCCCACCATTTTGCAAGCCTTCGGGCTGAACACGCAACCTACACCATTGGCGGAAGCCACACCGGAAACCTTACCCTACCGCCTGCGCGATGATTTCCTCTCGCGCGCCGAGCAGAACTTTTTTCACGTTTTGCAGAAAGCCGTTGACGGGCGATGGTTGATTTTCACCAAAGTCTCGCTGGGCGATTTATTTTACGCCCAAAGCGGCAACCGAGCGCAAAATCAAAGCTATCGCAATAAAATCAATCGCAAACACGTTGATTTTCTGCTCTGCCGTCCCGACACTTTGCGTCCCGTGTTGGGCATCGAACTGGATGATGCCAGCCATCAACGTGCCGACCGCCAAGCGCGCGATGCGTTTGTGGAAGACATATTCGCCGCCGCAGAATTACCGCTATTCCGTCAACCCGTCCGGCAAACTTACGCCGTGCGTGAGCTGGCAGAATCGTTGGCGGCAATGGTCGATGAGCCACACACCGAAGCGAAAAAACCCATTGCGCCATCCCCGTCTCACGCCAAGCCTAGCGTGGAAAACCCCATCAGTGCGCCATTCTGCCCCAAATGCGGACAACCGATGGTTTTGCGGGTGGTCAAAAAGGACGGGCCGCACAAAGGCAAAAAGTTTTGGGGGTGCAAAGATTTTCCCAAATGTCGCGGCGTGTTGGAATATGGCAAATAGTGATTGAGATAGAATCTTTTTCAACCGTTGAAGAGAAAATTCTAGCTGTCGGATAGTTTCTTTTTCGTTGTCATTCTGAGGCGTACAACGTCGAGGAATCTCCGATTTAAGTTATCCAACCTTCGGGCTTCGGAATGACAGTTCCTTGTAAGGAATTCTGGTATAACAAAAACTTCGAACTAACGTTATAATAGAGGGTAGCATATTCAATCGGAAAAATACCCATGACCACTCATTTATATATTGCTCCGGCGGCAAGCGGTAAAACAACATTCATGCTCAATTATGTGCATCAGATGGCAGGAAATGGGTGCGATGGCGTGCGCGTATGTGTGTCGTCAAGTTTGCAGGCACAAGCATGGCGACAAGGGTTGGCGATGCTTGGGGGCAGCTTGGGGGTGAAAGTCCAAACGCCGGATGATTTCTATGCCGATTGTCTCGATGCGGCAGGTATCGCAGTCACACGCTTGAGCGAACCGGTACAGTACCGCTTGCTTCAAAAAATTGTCGATGAAACGCCGTTGATTCATTATGCGGCATTGCGACCTTTCCCGGGTTTCATCCATCTCTTACACGATTTTATCGCGACCGTAAAAAGCGCGGGTATCACCCCCGAAACATTTTCTGCCAATGCCGGCGACGCGCCCCGTCTGCAGGAATTGGCAGAAATCTATACACGTTACCAAAGCCGATTGCATGAAAAAAACTGGGCGGATTCAATAGAAATAGGATTGCGCGCCACGCTTGCTGTGGCACAACAACCTATCACCGAGGCCTTGCTGGTGGTAGACGGTTTCGATAATTTTAACGCAGTGCAACGTTCGTTTCTGGCGGCGATTGCCCCAAAGGTGCCGGAAATGGTCATCACTTTGACCGGACAAATCGACGGTCATACTCGCCCGTTGGTACATCAACGCTTCGACAAAACCCGTCGGCAAATCGAAGAAACATTCGGTATCACAGCCGAACCCTTGCCCCAAGCTTCATCACCCAAGTCATCTGTATTGGCGCATTTAGAAGCCAAACTCTTCACCGCTCACCCTTCACGCATCGAAAATGATGAT
>CAYZQQ010000453.1:0-2922 GCA_964480075.1 uncultured Anaerolineaceae bacterium | reverse complement strand
AAAATTATCGCGGGATTGCGGCGTATGTTCGCGCGCTGGGCACGGCGAAAGACACGGTGATTTTGAATGCGCCGGGGCAGCAAGAGGTGTTCGGCTATTATTACCGCGCCGATGCCCACCACGCGCGGGTGAAACCATTGCCACATCAGCGACCACCGGATGCCGCCGAAACCACCGCCGCGCTGGAAAAAATCGCCGGGGAGAGCCGCCGCATTTTCGGCGTTTTTTGGGCAACAGAAGAATCCGACCCCGACGGGCTGATTGAAACTTGGCTGAACGAACACACCTTTAAAGCCAGCGATGTCTGGTTCGGCAATGTGCGGCTGGTGCAATTTGCCACCGACAGCCAATCGCTGCAACCGTTTTCAGCAGTGGCGCAATTCGGTGATGCCATCGAACTGACGGGGTATCAGTTGTTGCCAGCGTCGGTATCACCGGGTGATATTTTGCAGGTGGGGCTGCGCTGGCACACACTTCAATCGCCGCAGAAAAATTACACGGTGTTCGTACAGGTTTTGGATGCGGAGAATCATCTGGTGGGGCAGCGGGATGCTGCACCGCGAAAAGCAACTTCGGAATGGGAACCGGGCGACACGGTTAATGACCGGTACGGAGTGCAAATTGAACCGGGCACGCCGCCGGGTGATTATCGGCTGGTGGTGGGGTTGTATGATTCTGTCTCCGGACAGCGGCTTTTACTGCCGGATGGACGCGATTTTTTGGCGCTGACAACCATCACTGTGGCGAAGAATGCCGCGCCGTTACCCATTGAAGCGTTCAGCATCCAGCATCGGGTAGATTCGCCGCCGCTGGTGGGATATGATATGTACAAATTGGGGCATGCTTCCGAGCCTGATGCATCACTGCACGCCGGTGACCCGCTCCACTTGAATCTGTACTGGCAAAAATCAGTCTCGTTCACCGGGGACGATACGGTGTCCATCACGGTGGACGGGCGCAAATTCTGGCATGGAATGGCGGGTTCAGGCTATCCCATATCCGTATGGGGGGAAAATGAAATTGTGCGGGGGCAGATTGATTTTTTTGTAACTGGTCTTTCGATTGGGAAACACACGCTCAATATTTTGATTGGCGAAACAACTCTTGTGAAATCAATAACCATACATATAGTACCTTAATCCTATGTTGCCACTAAATAAGTTATCCACAGATTCCATAATGTTTCCACAAAAAACAGGGGGTTTTCCACAGATAGGAGCGCTTTCCCCAATATGTTGTATATCACGACCCGAATTTTGTGTTTCAACCACTATATATAGTGTTTCAATCAATATTTATTGATTTTTCACCAGATATAGTGGCAACAAAATACAAAATCCCCGAAATTTTTGCCTTTTTTCGGGGATTTTAGCGGTATTATGCGCTGAATCGGCGTTTTTTGGACGTTACCAGTTTTTCTTCCATTCCAGCGTGACGATGCTTTTGTCGAACGTTGTCACCACCGATTTTGTCTCAGATAGCGAGGGAAGAGCGTTACACTGATTTTTATCGCTGTTGGCATCTGCCCAATTAGCAAGCGGACCGACCACCTCGACATTCCATGTTCCTTCTTTGGCGTGAGGGTCAAGCGAAAAATCGTACCGTCCGGGACCCCCATCATCATGGGTTGGTATGGAGATGGCGCAGAATGAACCAACTCGCACTCGCAGCGAAATGCCGTTGACGCCATTTCCGCCCGCATCCGCAATCACCCCTTTGATGCGCGTTAACCCCGCATTGGGATTGTCCCCATCCGCCGCGAACAAATTGCTCACGGTGTATTGAAATTGCGGCTGTGGGGCAGGGGTGGGAGTCGGTGGCGCGGCGGGTGTCGGAGTTGCCGGGGGAGGCGGCGCTGATACTATCGGAATGCTGGCATCGGTATTTTGGGCGGTGGTAACACTGGCGGCAATCCATTTTAATCCGGCGGCAGTAGAAACTTGCCACCATGAAGAATCATCATTCCGCCCGACAATATCCAGACTTTGTCCCTGTGGTAACGACCCGGATTTTGAATAGTTTGTCCCCGGACCGGAACGAAGATTGACCGTACTGTTACCGGCAGTTACTTGCGGGCGCGTATCTTGTGGAGCAGGTGTGTCGGTCGGCGCGGCGGGGGGAGCGGGCGGGGCGGCTTGTGCCGTTTGGGTAGCTTCCATCGCTTGCCGCTGCTCGTCGGTCATCAACACGGGGGTGTTGGTGGCTGTCGGGTCAACCGGGATGGGGGTTAGGGTCGGTAAATTTGCAACCGGTGCGGCAACTACCGGCGACGGGGTAAATGTGGGCACACGGGTAGCAGTGGGCACTTCTACCACCGGCGGCGCGGCATTCATAATTCGTTGGAATAATTGCGAAAAGATGATATAGTTAATCAACAAGAGTACAATTACTAAACTCCACTGGCGTTTTGTTATTGGGCAAAGCTCCTCTGGTTCTCAATAGGAAAATTATACCATTAAACATAACGAAAACGCAATTACGAAAGCGTATCAACTTATGGAATCTGTTTCGGTCATTGCTACTGTTTTAAATGAGGGGGAATCTATCCACAAATTGATGGATTCGCTGGCGGCGCAAACCCGTCAGCCCGATGAAATTGTTATTGTGGATGGCGGCTCTGCCGACAACACTGTCGCCGTGATTGAAGGCTACCAAAACCGCCTGCCGCTGCGAGTGATTGTTTCGCCGGGAGCAAACATCAGCGCCGGGCGAAATATCGCCATTCGCGCAGCGAAACACAAAATTATCGCCAGCACCGATGCCGGGGTGCGCCTGTCGCCACAGTGGCTGGCGGCGCTCATCGCGCCATTTGAGCAGCCGCATGCGCCGCAGGTGGTCGCCGGTTTTTTTAAACCGGACGTCACCTCACCCTTTGAGATTGCGATGGGCGCAACTGTTTTGCCCGAACCACAAGATATCAAC
>CAYZQQ010000452.1:0-2924 GCA_964480075.1 uncultured Anaerolineaceae bacterium | reverse complement strand
GCTTTGGTCGGGGCGGCTGCCGGGGCTTCTGTGGCTGGGGCTTTGCTCCCGCCACATGCCGCCAGCGCCATCACCAAAATGAGCATCATACTCGCTATGACTATTACTCGCTTTTGCATTTCTCCTCCATTACATAATCTTGTGTTGGGTAATTTTCCGAAACTCCAGAATGTAATAACAAACAGATTGATGTTATATGGATATCACCTCCCTTCAAACGTGAATATGGCTATACGCGAAAAAAGTACTTCTGAAAGAATACCAAAGTATAGCACGAGCAAAAACGGGAGTCAAACATGTAAGATTCCTCGCGCTGTTTGACTCCCGTTTTATGCGATTCCCCATTTACATTTGCAGTTAGCGGCGATTCAAGCGCGGGTTCAGTGCGTCTTGCAGGCCGTCACCCAACAGGTTGAACCCCAACACTACCATCGCGATGGCGATGCCGGGGATGAACACCAAAAATGGCGCAGTGAAGACCTGATTGCGCTCCGAACTGACCATCAATCCCCACTCCGGCGTCGGCGGCTGCGCGCCCAATCCCAAAAATGACAACGCCGCCACTTCTACAATCGCCGTGCCAATGCCAAGTGTCCCCTGCACAATCAGCGGATTGATGGCATTGGGCAAGACATCGCGGAACAGAATGCGCATCGGCGGCACGCCCAACGATTTATCTGCCAGAATAAAATCACGTTCTTTCACTGTAATAACGCTGGAACGGATAACTCTGGCATACGATGGAATGGTAACAATACTAATGGCAATAAGGGCATTTATCAAGCCCGGACCCAACACCGTTACGATGGCGATAGCCAAAATAAGTGCGGGAAACGCCATAAGCACATCCATCGTGCGCATGATAACGTTATCCACCCAACCGCCGAGATACCCGGCGACAGCGCCCAAAATTGTACCGGTCACAATGGCGATGGTCACCGCAGAAAACCCAACGGTCAACGACAACCGTGCGCCATATACCATCCGGCTGAAAAAATCGCGGAAATTCGCGTCTACCCCCAGCACGTGCTGCGGTCTTTCGGGAGAGCACCCCAGTGCGTGAACGCAAGGACCGGTTCGTTTTTTGATGCCCTGCTCCACGCCGATGAGCTGTGCGGTGGGGTCAAACGGGGCAATAATGGGGGCAAATACAGCTATCAGCGCCAGAAAGACGAGCATAACCATCCCCAGCACCGCCGATTGTTTTTGAAACAGAAAACGCATCGCGTCCCGATACAAACTGCTTGGTTTTTGAGTTCGTGCGAGTTCGGGAATGTGGGCAGGTGTTGCTGCTGTTGGCATAATGTCTCCCTAGCTTAAACGAATACGCGGGTCTAAAAACGCGTATGAAATGTCGACAATTAAATTGATAACCACAAAACTGACCGCAATAATCAGCGTAAAGCCCTGCACGATGATGTAATCGCGAGCCGTGATAGCTTCAAACAGGGTGCGTCCCAGTCCCGCCAAATTGAAAATGGTTTCGGTGAGTACCGCGCCCGCCAGCAGATAGCCCAATTGCAACCCGATAATTGTTACTACCGGCAGCAATGCATTCGACAGTCCGTGCCGGAAGACAACCACATACTCCGAAAGCCCTTTTGCGCGGGCGGTGCGGACATAATCCAAACTCAGCACGTCCAACAGCGATGCGCGCGTGATGCGGGCAATAATCGCCAGCGGAATGGTACCCACGGCAACCGCCGGTAATATCATATGGCGAAAAGCATCCCAAAAGGCTTCGCCATTGCCGGTTATCAAGGCATTGAACATGTTCAAATTGGCAAAAAACGACAGGAGATTGTACCATCCGGTTTCTTGCTGAACCTGCCAGTGCCATAGCTCAAAAAAAGGGGTGTTCATTATGCCGGAGGTGAGCCGCCCCGACGGCGGCAGTTGTAGGAATGTATCCCTCAATAATAGCGCGAACACATATTGAAACAACAGTCCCAGCACAAATACCGGCACAGAGATGCCGATATTCGCTCCGATCATGGTAAGCACATCCACGGGGGAATTATGCCAATATGCCGAAATAATACCGAGAAAAACACCCAGTATGCTCGCGAAAATCATCGCGCTGATGGCTAATTCCACGGTTACGGGCAGGCGTTCCACAATAATGTCTACCACGGGACGCCCAAAGCGAAACGATTCGCCGAGGTCGTGGTCCACCAGGATTTGTTTGAGATATACGCCGAATTGCGTCGGAATGGGGTCGTTCAGTCCATTGCGCTCCATAAATGCGTCACAAATTTCATCGGTGGCATGTTCCCCCAGCACCGCGCGGCATGGGTCGCCGGGAATAACGCGCGCCAACACAAACGTGGCAAATAAAATTCCAATGAGTACCGGAATAGCCAGCATCGTTCGCTGCGCAATATATTGTCCCATCCAGATGACCTCCTTTGAAATGACGACCCGCGAGTTACAAATGACGACAATCGTCTTTTGCATATCGCCACTCGTCATTGGCTAACATTGTCGGTATTTTTCTAAAGAAAGGGCAGGGTGTTTTTGGAATTTTCCATTATCACCCTGCCCATTTTACACTAACATTACATCTTTACGAAATATCTCCGTCACTTTTACTTGGCGTTTTTAAAGGCGCCGAAGAAGGCACGGAAGTACGTGAAATCACCGGCACGTCCGGTATGCAACGGGCTGCTGGCATCCCATTCAGCGTTGAAGCTGTCAACCACATCTTGTGCATCCAAGGCGCTGCCGTCGTGGAAGGTCACGCCGGGGCGCAGGTGGAATGTCCATTCGGTCAAGTCGCTATTGACATCGTAGCTTTCTGCCAATGCAGGCTGCACGGCGGTGCCGCCCACTTCGTAACTTAACAAGCTTTCGCTAACTTGTTCACACAGGCGGAAGGTCTCGCCGTCAGTTTCATCGGCGCAGTAGGCGCTGATGGGTTCGGC
>CAYZQQ010000451.1:0-2931 GCA_964480075.1 uncultured Anaerolineaceae bacterium | reverse complement strand
ATTGTCGCCCCGGCGCACACTACCCCCGCCGAGCACACCGAAATTGTCCGCCGCTTCGCCCATCTTATTTACCGCTACCGCGACATTTATTTGCCCGGACCCGATGTGGGCACGAATGATGCTGATATGAAAACCATCGCCATTGAAAATGGGCTGGATCACGCGCTGTCAAAAACGGTGGATATGGGCGGCAACCGCATTGACAAACTCGGCGCGGCGGCGCGCGGGGTGGTGGTCGCCATCAACACGATGCTGGCAGAAATCGGGCGGATGAAAGTGCTGCCGCAGTTTGCCGGGCTGGAACCACCGGCTCGCCGCGATATGACTGTGCTCATTCAGGGGTTCGGGGCGGTGGGAACCCATGTCGCCGCGTTTTTACTGGATGATAATCCGGAAAACGCGCCGAAAATTACCGGTATCAGCGATGCCGGCGGCTATCTTTACAATCCCAACGGGTTGCACGTGCGCGAATTGCTGTTGCAACAGGAACGCCATCGGATGGCCGCGCTGCCATATTACGAAAATGTGCTGCGCGATTTACATCCCTGCGCCACCAAATTTTCCAATTACAGCAACGATTTACTGCGAGAAGATGCTTTTTGTTTGGTTCCCGCCGCGCCGATTGCCCGCTATCTCAGCGTGGATGCCGACGGCGCGTCAATGACGGTGGACAAAATGGGCAACTGGTCAATGATTGTGGAGGGAGCGAACACCTACTCGCCCGACCCCGCCCGCCGTGCCGCCCGCGCTCGGATGGAGCGCACCGTGTATTGGCAAAAAGGCGTTATCATCGCCAGTGATTTTTTGGTCAATTCCGGCGGGGTGATTTACGCCGCACAGGAACAACTCATCAAAACCCCCGACCATCTCCGCATCCCCGCCGATAGACTTGGCGACCGGAAAGCGGTTGACCAATGGCTGGCAGACCATCAGGTAGAATTGGCAGAACTGGCGGAGAAACGGCGGCTCGCCGGGCAAGAATGGCTGGAACGCGCCATCACCCGCAATATGGAAGAATTGGTTGACCGGCTCATCGCCGACCCGGATTTGCTGCCGTTTGAAGCCGCCGAACAAATCAGCGTCAGCCGTATTGCCGCAAAAGAAAGCCTGCGTACGGTGGAAGATGTGATGGAATCGATTACCACCATTTACCACACGCAGTCGGTGCGCGAAGCGGCAGGCAAGCTCATCAACATTCCACAATCACTGCTGGCGGTGGTTGCGGACGATGGTGAATTGGTGGGGGTGGTAACCAACTGGAATATCGCTCAAGCCGCCTCTGCCGATTATTCCGGAAATACCCCCATCACCGACATTATGACCGCGGAAGTTGTCACTGCCGCGCCCGGCGATGCCATTTTGGAGGTGGTGCAAAAGCTGGAACACTACGAAATTTCGGCGATGCCGGTGGTCAGCGACGCGGGCGTAATCGGTATTATCAGCAGCGATGTGCTGGCGCAACGCACACTCTATCGGTTGTTGCAAACATCGTGAGGCGCGAGTCCACGTTTCACAATATCGCGTTTGATATTAACCGGCAAGCTCCAGCCAATCAAGACTACGGGCGAATTTGCCCGTTCCCCAGCACCACCCATTTGTAGGTGGTCAATTCCTTTAACCCCAGCGGACCGCGTGCATGGAGTCGTTGGGTGCTGACAGCGACTTCCGCCCCCAACCCGAATTGCGAGCCGTCGTTGAAGCGGGTGCTGGCGTTAACAAATACTGCCGCCGAATCGAGCGCGTTGACGAACTGCATCGCCGCGCTGTAATCCTCGGTGATGATGGCTTCGGAATGTTGGGTGCTGTGCTCAAAAATGTGGTCGAGCGCATCATCGAAACTATCCACCACTTTGATGGCGGCACGTAACGAGAGAAACTCGGTATCAAAGTCATCTTCAGCAGCGGGAACGATATGTTTTGCAAATGTGGGTGACAGAATCGCCAGCGAACGCGGGTCGCAGTGCATTTCCACGCCGTATTCTGTCCATGCTTGCGCCACGTCGGGCAGAATTTCTTCTGCCACCGCCGTATGGATGAGTAGCACATCAAGCGCGTTGCATACGCTGGGACGCTGCACTTTGGCGTTGACGGCAATCGGCGTGACTTTGGCGCGGTCGGCGGCTTTGTCCACATATAGATGCACAACCCCGATACCACCGGTGATAACCGGGATAGTAGCGTTTTCCAGCGCAAATTGGTGCAGTGATGCGCCGCCACGGGGAATTATCATATCAATATATTTGTTGGCGCGGAGTATTTCGCGCACCAGCGCGCGGTCGGTGGAATGCACCAGCTGTACCGCATGCTCCGGCAATCCCGCATCGGCACACCCATTGGCAATCACATCGGCGAAGGCACGGTTGGAACGGCGCGCTTCTTTTCCCCCGCGCAGAATGGCGGCATTGCCGCTTTTTATCGCCAGCGCGGCGATGTCCACCGTCACATTGGGGCGGCTTTCATATATGACGCCCATTACTCCGATGGGGATGCGCCGTTTACTGATGCGCAAGCCATTGTCCAGCACCCGGCTGTCAAATTCCTCGCCCACCGGGTCGGGCAGTTGTGCCACCTGCATCACCCCGTCGGCGATGCCCTGCAATCGTTGGGGCGAAAGTCGCAGGCGGTCAATCATACTTTCGCTCAATCCCATCTCGTGCGCGGTGTGAATATCCTCGGTGTTGGCAGAGAGAATATCATCGGTGCGAGCGATGATTCCCTTCGCGATAGCCGCCAGCGCCGCGTTTTTCTGCGCGTTCCCCACTTGCGACAGGTGTCGCCCCGCCAACCGCGCCTGTTTCCCCAATATGCTCAATTCTTCATTCATCTGCATCTCCTCAAATAGTTTTCAGTCGCCAATCGTTAATTTTTACGGGGTATCATCCGGCAAGAATTGCCGGGCAAACACGTCTATTTCATCCAATCCTTTATCCG
>CAYZQQ010000450.1:0-2955 GCA_964480075.1 uncultured Anaerolineaceae bacterium | reverse complement strand
AATCTGGTCGGCGTTCATCACCGTGCTGATGCGCTGGGCAATCACAAAACTGGTGCGATTTTCCATCAGTTGATTCAGCGCGGCTTGAATTTGCGCCTCGGTGGTCAAATCTACGCTGGATGTGGCTTCATCCAAAATCAACACATTGGGATTCAGCAGCAGGGCGCGGGCGATGGCGATGCGCTGCCGCTGACCGCCGCTCAACGTTGCCCCCCGCTCGCCGACACGAGTGTCGTAACCATCGGGAAACGCCATAATGAACTCGTGCGCCGCCGCCGCTTTCGCCGCCGCAATGATGTCATCCAACATCGTATCCGGCTTGCCAAATGAAATATTTTCGCGGATGGAGCCGCTGAATAGCGTGGTTTCTTGCAGAACCACCCCAATTTGCGCCCGCAGCGAATCCAGCGTCACGTCGCGCAGGTCGTAGCCGTCAATGGTGATGCTACCGCCGGTAGGGTCGTAAAATCGTGGAATTAGATTGATGATGGTAGTTTTGCCGGAACCGGTGGAACCGAGCAGTGCCACCGTTTCGCCGGGGTTTGTTTCAAACGAAATATCTCGCAAAACCGGCGCACCGCTTTCAAAATAGCGGAAGGTTACTTGATTGAATACCACGTGTCCCTGAATGGCCGGCAGTTCAATAGCGTCCGGTTTGTCTGTCACATCGTTTTTTGCGTCCAGAATTTCGAAAACGCGGGTGGCAGATGCCGAAGCTTGCCCGAATTGAGTGATAATCATCCCAAATTGAGCAATCGGCAGGAAGAGATATATCAAATATAGGCTGAATTCCTGCCATTCACCCAGCGTCAGCGTGCCGGCGATGATTTGTTTTCCGCCGAAATAAAGGGTGGTCGCTTGCCCCAAATTAGCAATTAAAAACACCAGCGGGAATAAAAATGTGAATAGACGGGCAATCACGAGTTGCTGATTCATTAGTTTGTCGGCAGCGCGGTTGAAGGTTACTTGCTCACTTTTTTCGCGGGCGAAGGCTTTGACCACTTTGATGCCCGCCAGATTTTCTTGCAAAATAGTATTCAGCGCGGATAATTTTTGCTGAACTTTGGTGAATAATGGTTGACTGAGTGCTCCAAACGCGATAAAAATCACCAATGCCACCGGCAGAATCCACAGGGTGTACAGCGCCAGCGTCGCATTGGTGGTGAACAGAATGGTCAATGTGCCGGTGAGCAGCACCGTCGCGCCAACTAACTGCAGTAATCCCTGTCCGATGAACAATCGCACTTTTTCCACGTCGTCGGTGGCGCGAATCATCAATTGTCCGGTTTGGTTGCGGTCGTGGTATGAAAAAGAGAGATTTTGAATTTTAGCATACAGGTCGTTGCGCAAATCGTATGCTACGTGCTGCGAATTTCGTTCTGCCCAAAAAGCCTGCAAAAAGGCGAATGTGCCGCGCAAAACAGCGAACACCACAATCGCGCCCACCGATTTCCACAGCAGCAATGGTGCACCCTGCTGCTGTTGGGTCAGATAGCCGGTCAGTTGGTCGAGATTCCAGTTAGCGGGAACCTGCAAAAATTCCAACAGACGGGGCAACGCCGCCGACAGCATCGACTGCGGCAGGCTCGGCAACTGTGCCAGAAACATTTTGGCGATAACGCCGCTGGTCACGGCGTCAATCATATTGCTGATCATACGGGGAACCGCCAATTGGGCGGCAGTGGCTATCAGCAGAAAAATGTATGGCAGCAATGCTTCGCCGCGATAATGCAGCAGATATTTTATGGCGCGGCGCATTGAGCGTGAACTGCCGCGCTGTTTTTTTGATGAACGGGTGGGCCTCAAATGTACCTCCGGGAGTGCGCGGTTTATCCGCGTTGAGATTCTTGCTGTTCCAATTGCAGCGCGGCGTTAGTCAGCGCTACCAATGCCGCGCGGATGTCGGCTTGTTGGTCGGCGGGAATCCGATTGGTGACGTTTTCCAGCCATTTGCGGCGCATTTCGATGCCTTGTTCCATCAGGGCTATTCCTTTGGGGGTGAGCGATAGCTGTTTGGCGCGGCGGTCGGCGGGATTTTCGGTGCGGGCGAGCAACCCCATTTGTACCAACCGGTCGAGCATTTGGCTGGTGGCGGCGCGACTGATGCCGATGCGCTCGCTGATGTGGGATACGCCGCACGTTTTGGCGTGATACAGGTGCATCAGCGCCGTAATTTGCGATGCCGAAAGTCCGGCATCGTGCATAAATTGTTTAAAATCCTGCATTGAACGGTGGGTAAAAACGCGTGCCCAATTGTGCAGTACATCGGAAAGTGGTTCGGATGACAAAATAATTAACTCCATCAATTAGTTAAGTATGCTTAATTATATTGTTCGCTGATGGATTGTCAAATTTGTTTGCATTTAAATAATTTTTGGCTGCCCATTAATATTGGACGAATGAAGTATTTGAGATTATGATACCTGCAACCATTATATCAAGAGGATGGAAGTATGATACGGGTAACCATTCAAACGAAAGATCGCACCATTGTATTTCCGGTGAGCGAGCGCGAGAAAATTCGCGAGCTGTTGAAAGAAAAAATATGGTGGGATAGACGCAGCAATCGCTGGGCAGGGCGCGGCGATTTAACGGAAATTCGGAAAATTCTGGAAAATACAGAATATACTGTAAAAATGCGGTAGCATTCAGCATAGCATCTTCCAGTTTAATAAACTATGACTCGGACATATCCAAAATATTGTTGGAAACTATGATTATACCCATTATCTGCGTTGTGGGACGCTCGAAATCGGGCAAAACGACCTTGCTTGAAAAACTTATTCCCGAACTGAAACGGCGTGGCTATCGCGTGGCAACTATCAAACACCATAGCCATCCCGGATTTGAAATTGATGTACCCGGCAAAGATACGTGGCGTCACGCGCAAGCGGGGAGCGACCATGTCATTATTTCTGCACCCGATAAAGTTGCGCATATTCAACGAGTGCAGCG
>CAYZQQ010000449.1:0-2958 GCA_964480075.1 uncultured Anaerolineaceae bacterium | reverse complement strand
CCAGTAATCGTTAAAAAAAAAATAAGGTATGAACATCTTTATACGATGTATAACCGACAATATCAGATAATACAGGTTGATGATTTGCCATTTTTGCCGGAAAATCTGGCGCAGACAACGACTCAAAGCCTGCCGTCTGCATGGGTGTTAACGGCAGAAAACGAGTCGTATGGTGGCGGTTCAGCCGGGATGAAACTGGCAGCACAGGGGAAAATCGTGGCGGAATACCTGCCGGGGTTGGCGAACCGCCTGCTGCTGATGGATTTTTCCGGCGCGGGGATTGCCCCACCGAAAATAGCGTCTGCCGAAAATGGCATTGAGTTGGCGGCGGCATCGGTGCAAAAGGGGGATGATGCGCTGACGGTGCAACTTTTCTGGCACGCCACGGCACAAATGGCGACGCTGGCATCAA
The DNA here is from genome assembly GCA_964480075.1 of uncultured Anaerolineaceae bacterium. Classification (GTDB taxonomy): domain Bacteria; phylum Chloroflexota; class Anaerolineae; order 4572-78; family 4572-78; genus JANTHQ01. Next base: position 2,546 of record CAYZQQ010000449.1, on the reverse strand, counting down.
TGGGCGCGTCGCACGATTTTACTGTGTTTACCCAACTTTTATCGGCGGATGGAAGCTATATCGCCGGGCACGATAGCCCGCCTGCCGACGGAAACAATCCCACCGGCAGTTGGAAAATCAACTCGCTGGTGTCCGATGTTCACCGCATCAAACTGCCCGCCGATTTACCGCCGGGCGAATACCGGCTGGTGGCGGGGATGTATGATGCGTCCGGTGCGCGACTGCCCTTTTTTGCGCCGGATGGCACACCGTTTGCCGATGGCGCTATCGCGGTGCAGACGGTGCATCTGCCATAACGAATTATGCCGGAGCGGGTTCGCCGCCCCATTGCTCGATATTGGGGGTGGCGGGTGCGGCATCGTCTTTTTGCCGAAACTGGCTCATATACAAATTGTAATAAAACCCGCGCTGTGCCAGCAGTTCGGCGTGCGTGCCGCGCTCAATAATTTCGCCCCCGTTGAGCACCAGTAGCATATCGGCGTTGCGAATGGTGCTGAGCCGGTGTGCCACCACAAACGATGTGCGCCCGCGCAGTAGTTTTTCCAACGCTTGTTGAATGAGCCGCTCGGTGCGGGTATCCACGCTGGAAGTGGCTTCATCCAAAATGAGAATGCGCGGATTTGCCAGCGCCGCCCGCGCAATGGCGAGCAGTTGCCGTTGCCCCTGCGATAGCCCACTGCCCCGTTCGCCGAGCACGGTGTCATATTTTTTCGGCAGCCGCTCGATGAATGTGTCGGCGTGAGCCAGTGCCGCTGCCGCCTTCACTTCTGCATCGGTGGCATCGGGTCGCCCAAAACGAATGTTTTCCATCACGGTATTGCTGAACAAAAACGTATCTTGCAGCACAATACCAATTTGCTGCCGCAGCGATTCCAGTGCGACCTGCCGCACATCGTGCCCGTCAATTTTCACATTGCCGCCGGTCACATCATAAAAACGGGGAATCAGGTTGATGATGGTGGTTTTTCCTGCACCGGTGGGACCCACAATCGCAATTGTCTGCCCCGGTTCGGTGGCGAACGAAATGCCTTTCAACACGGCTTGATTGGCGACATACGCCGCCGATACATTTTCAAATGCCACCCGTCCTTCGATGGCTGGCAACGGTTGCGCATCCGGGGCATCCACAATGGCGGGCGGCTCATCCAACAGCCCGAAAATCCGCTCGCCCCCGGCAATGGCTCCCTGAATGTTCGTCCACAGCACCGAAATTTGCTGAATGGGTTGATTGAATCGCTGCACATATCCCAAAAATGTGATAACCACCCCCAGCGACACCACTGTGCCAAACAATGTGCCATTGCCCAGCAATGCCAATCCGCCCACAATGGTGACAATTCCCATCGCCACATATCCCAGCGCTTGCAGGGTTGGCGCCAGCGCGCTGGTGAATGCCACCGCGTGGACATTTGCGTCGCGGTTGGCGGCATTCACCCGTTTGAAATGCTCGATATTCTGCTCGGCGCGGTTGAAGGCTTGCACTTCGCGCACGGACGAAAAGCTCTCTTGCAACTCTGCGTTCACATTTCCAATTTCGGCGCGGGTGCGCCGAAACGCTTTGCGTGCCTGCCCGGAAAACCATACGGTGGCGATGACCATCAGCGGCAGCACCGCCATACTCAGCAGAGCGAACGGGATACTTTTGGCGAGCATATTGTAGGCAATCCACACCAGCAACAGCGCGCCGCTGGCAACATTCACCAGCGCGAAATTCAATACCTGCTGAATGGTGCTGGTGTCGTTGGTGATGCGGCTCATCAAGTCGCCGGCTTCATTATCGGTGTAATAGCCCAAATGCAGGCGATGCAGATGGCGGAAAATGTCTTCGCGCATATTGCGCAGCACGTGCTGCCCCATCCACGTCATAGCGAAAAACGTCAGTCCGGTGAGCAGCGCACTGCCGACATACAAGCCCACCAGCACCAGCACCACCCGTCCCACACCCGCCAGTCGGTCGGTGGCGGAGAGCGCCTCGGTGGGCAGCGAAAAGCCGCCGGCGTTGAATGCTCTGCGAATGGTAGTTTGGGTGAACCCGACGGGGGCGGTATCCGATGCGAGCCAGCACTGTCGAGTGGCATTTTGCACGCCCGGCAGCGATGCGAAACTACCGCCCACCGCACTCGATGTCGTGGGGGACAGATAGCAGTCCACAATCTGCCCCAGCAGTTCGGGACTGGTTACCTGCGCCCACGTCGAGGCGATAACCATCATAGAAACCAGCGCGAAAATGTGCCAATGTGGTTTAAAATACACCCCAAACCGCACTAGGGTTTCGCCCACACGTTTCGGTTTGGTCGTTTCGCGGTCCATAATTCGCCGCATATGGTTATTTCCAAACATAGGTTAATCCTTTGTAATTTGTCTATTGTGTAACCGCTACCGGCGCATCATCCACCAATTGCGAGTGATAAATTTCGGCGTAAATAGGACTGCTGTCCATTAATTCTGCGTGCGTGCCGCGCGCGGCGATGCGCCCTTTGTCCAGCACCAAAATCTGGTCGGCGTTCATCACCGTGCTGATGCGCTGGGCAATCACAAAACTGGTG
>CAYZQQ010000448.1:0-2962 GCA_964480075.1 uncultured Anaerolineaceae bacterium | reverse complement strand
GCCGCGATGGCTGAACTCGCCCGGTTCTTCGACCACATCTCGATTTTCGTATCCCAAATCGAGCCAATCGCGCAGAGTAGCCGTCATATCAATTTGTTGCCCCACCCGATAGGTGCGCAGCGATTGCAAAAACCACGCCGGGGGCATAGTTTTTTGCATCACGGCACGGGCGCTGGTAACAATGATGGGGGAGGCGGCAGGGCTGGCAGTCGCCAGCGCATTGAGCGCCGCCATGCGGCGGGCGATGGTATCGCGGTTCCACGGAATGCGCTCATAAGGCAGCACGCCGGGGTCGGGAAACCGGAATACCTGTGCCGGGTCAGTCGCCCAAAAGCGGAGCTGGTCGGTGAGAATGCGGGCACGCTCGGCGCGCCCGACAATGAGCAGGATTGGAACCTGTAATTGCCGTTGCAACGCTGCCACCAGCGGTAACCGGGCAGCTACCGGCACGCGCAGGGGGTGCGTCACGGGATGCCCATCCGCCAACGTGTCGCTCAATTCTCGAATGGCGGGTATTTGATTGAAGAGCCGAAGCAGAACAGAAAGATTTACCATAGGTCAATTATCAATGAGAAATTAACAATGAACATTGGGGGGTTTCCCTTTTGATAGTTGCTCATTGTTAATTTCTAATTGAATTTGTTCATCGCCGTTTCCACCCCTTCGGCAATAACGGCGCGGATGGCATCCACGGCGCGGGCGTATGTGACGAGCATTGCGTCCCACTCGGCAGAAGAGAAGGCTTGCAGCACATACGCTTCCACCGGCATTTGCCCCGGCGGACGCCCGATGCCCACCCGCATGCGCGGAAATTCCTGTGTGCCGAGCAGAGTAATGATGCTGCGCATCCCTTTGTGTCCCCCGGCGCCACCTTTCAGCCGAATGCGCAGTCGGGCGGTGGGCAAATCGAGGTCATCAAGAATAACAAGCACGCGCTCCGGTGGAATTTTATAGAATCGCACCAACGGTGCAATTGACTTTCCGCTGACGTTCATAAAGGTTTGTGGTTTTACCAGCATCACCGGCACATCATCGAATTTTCCCCGTGCCAGCATCGCCTGATGCTTTTGCTGGTCAAAGGCAAATCCCGCCGATGCTGCCAGCCGGTCAATAATATGAAACCCGACATTGTGCCGGGTCTTGGCGTACTTTTTGCCGGGATTTCCCAAGCCGACAATCAGCCATTCGATGGGCATTGCCGGTTTGGGTCGCCCGAAAAATGGAATGGGGGGCATAAGTTTCAAGTTCCGGGTTTTAGGTTTTAGGTTTCAAAATTAAAGGTTCAACATTCAAGAGGACAGAATCACCAATTCACCTTCTCATCCGCTAACTTTTCCGGCGGCTCATTTTCTTCTGTTCCGGCGGCGACGTCCGGTGCGTTTGGCAAAACCCAGCACTACCAATCGGACGGCGGACAGAAATCCAAAAAATAGAAAGATAACCAACATGCCGCCCCCACCGAGCAAAAGGGCGCTTTTCAGTGGTGATGTGTCTACCTTCACTTTAGGGATGGGTAACCCTTCTGCGGTAGATTTGGGCGTGGGCAACACCTCTGTAACCGTCAATGGACGCGGTGTGGGAGTATCATCCACCGTTAATTCAATCACAATGGTGGGCGTCGGGGGTAATGGCGTGGGGGTGTTGGTTGGAGTAGCAGAGGCAGCAGCTGTGGGCGTTTCGGTGGGTACAGCGTTGGCGATAACCACGTGTTTCACCTCAATTTCAGCGTAATTGCCATCGTTGCGCACCACGCGCAAACGCAAGCTGTAGCTGCCATCGGGGAGAATGGTGGTATCCCATTGCGCCAGTTCACCATTGACCACCTGCTCGCGTCCCACATCGCCAATGCCAACCCACTGGTCATTAGATGTCACCGGTTCGACCGCGTATGCCAGTTCGTAACGGTCAAATGCGGGATGCACTGCACTGCCCACAATACTCACCACGCCGCGTACCACATCGTTATCGGCGGGTGCGGTGATAACTGCCAGTTCCCCCTGTTTTAGTGGTGCGGCAGCTACAAATTCAAACGGTACCCCCAAAGCTATCACACTCAGCAATGTTATCAGCAAAAGTGGTTTGTGTCGTTTCATGCCATGCCCCTTTTGGACAAAATAATATCGCCCTCAAAACGAATAGTGTAGCATGGCTTTAAGGACATGACAAGATTGCAAAATTGTTCTGTTGCGTCCAAAAGGTTGCCATCCAACCCATTTGATGCTAAAATGTCTTCAGCGTTTAAACACAACCGGAGCGTTATTCTGTGGCGAAAATACTGTATGTTGAAGATCACCCGGCACAACGAGATATTTTAGCGCAAATGCTGGAACTCGGCGGATTTGAGGTTGAAACTGCCGCGGACGGGCAGGAAGGCGTGGAAAAAGCCATCGCGTGGCAACCCGATGTTATTTTAATGGATTTGCGTATGCCGCGTATGGATGGATTTGAAGCCATTGAACTGATTCGCAAAAACGAAACCACCGCAAAAACCCCCATCATCGCTATTTCTGCATGGGCAAGCGGCAAACATCGCAAACGCGCGATGGATGTCGGTGCGACAGAGCATTTTACCAAACCGGTTGACTTGAATCGGTTGATAAACACGGTAAAAACATACATCAAAGATATAGAGTAAATGCCGCTATCATATAAATCACCAGCCGGGATTTTGCCCGGCTTTTTTGTTGTCTGTCGTTGACAGTCACATTTATTCAGTGTAAAATAACGCCGAAATATCGGCGACACGATGCGCGTTGGCGGAAAATTGAACCGCGCGTTTTTTTTGGGTTTTACTAACGGATACTCCTTAAACTTGACACGACTTTGGGCTCGGACCAAGCAAAGTTTTATCACGAATATAGCACAAATAAACGAATTTCAGGAACATTTTCTGCTATTATTCTGAATATTTGTGTCATTTGCCTATTCGAGACATTTGTGATTTTCAGTCAACATTTGTCAA
>CAYZQQ010000447.1:0-2968 GCA_964480075.1 uncultured Anaerolineaceae bacterium | reverse complement strand
TTTATGCACAAACGGGTCGTGATAGCGGACTGCCGCGCCCGCATCCAGCAGCAATTCAATTACCCGTTGCGCGGGCGAATTTCGCGCGTCGTCAATATCGCGTTTAAAAGCGACCCCCAACACCAGAACCTCCGCGCCGCGTATCGGTTTTCCGGCGCTGTTCAGCCCCTGCACAATCTTCTCAAACGTAAAATAGGGCATCGCGCTGTTCACTTCAGCCGCCAATTCGATGAACTTGGTGTGAAAATCGAAGGCGCGGGCTTTCCACGCCAAATAATACGGGTCAACCGGGATGCAGTGTCCGCCGACGCCGGCGCCGGGATAAAATGGCATAAAGCCGAACGGCTTGGTTTTAGCGGCGTCAATCACTTCCCAAATGTTAATGCCCATCCGGTCGCTGAGCAGGGTTAGCTCATTTACCAGCGCGATATTCACACTGCGGAAGGTATTTTCCAGCAATTTGGACATTTCTGCCACCGCCGGTGATGACACCGGATGAATGTGCGGGGTCAGGGTGGCGAGCAACTGCGCCGCCAACTCGGTGCAGACGGGCGTTACTCCGCCGACAACTTTTGGCGTGTTGTGGACATCATAGCCGCTGCTGCCGGTGTGTCCGGGGTCAATCCGTTCCGGCGAAAATGCCAAAAAGAAATCTTTGCCCACGGTCAGCCCAGATTTATTCAGCTCGGGGAGTACCACTTCGGTGGTGGTGCCGGGGTAGGTGGTGCTTTGCAGGATGATGAGTTGTCCGGGGCGCAAATTCGCGGCGATGCTGGCGGCGGCAGCATGCACAAATCGCAGGTCGGGTCCTTTTTGCGCGTCAAGCGGGGTGGGCACGCAGATAAAAATCACATCGGCGGCGGTTAGCGCAGAAAAATCGGCGCTGGCGCGAAAACGGTCGGCGTGATGCAGTGCCACTACCCTGTCCGATGGCACATCGGGGATATAGCTGCTGCCATTGTTCAGTTGCGATATTTTGTCCACGCTTAAATCTATACCCAAGACATGGAAGCCGATTTCGCCAAAACCGATAGCCAGCGGCAATCCGACATACCCCAATCCCACCACGCCGATGGTGGCGGTTTTTTGCGATATTTTTTCAGAAAGTGCAGTCATTGTGTGTTCCATTCCGAGTTTAATAGACCTCTTGAAAAAGTTATTGTAGGTCACGTTTGTAACGTGACATTTTGATGATTTGTCACGCTGGAAGCGTGACCTACACATGTTTGTGCCAATTTAGCTACTTATGCAAGCGGTCTATTGGTTTTTCGCGGCTTTCAACTGCTCGATATATGTTTGCAAGTCAGCTTTTACAGTGTCGGGGGCAACTTGCAACGCCGATTGTGCATGGGCAATTGCCTGATCTATCTGTCCTGTTTGCTGGTAGAGCAGCGCCAAGTTTTTATGGCTGTCATAATCATTGGGAATGATTTTCAGCACCTGATTATTGGCGTCAATTGCCTGTGGGGTGCGCCCCGTTTGAGCGTAAATGTAGCCGAGACTGCTCCAAATTTGCGCCTGCTGTTTGGGGTTTTGAATTTTTTGCAATGCCTGCTGATATAACGATTCGGATTGCGGGTAATTTTTTTGTTGCAGGGTGGCATCTGCCAGTTCCAGCAGCGTTTGTGCATTTTGGTAGCCAAGCGCGGTTGCCTGTTGCAGATATTTTGTTGCTTGGGTGATGGCTCCCGCTCGTAAATATGTGTGCCCGATAGCCGATAATGTTTGCCCGCGTTTTTGCACAATGCCTTTGCTGTCGCCGGGATGGTCGGCGATATATTGCCGGAATGCTGCCGCCAAACCATCGGTGCGTTTGGCAGAAATATAAAAATTCAAGCGACTGTCAAAATTGGCGTCGGCGAAGCTGCCGGGGTCAAGCGCGATGGCGTGCCGGTGAGCGTCGAGCGCGTTTTCCACGTCTGATTTGGCGGCATACGTATCGCCGAGTTGCAGCCATGTGGGTGAAAATTTGCTGTCAATTGCCACCGATTTATTGAGCCAATCCAGCGCGGTATCGTAATCGCCCTGCATATAATATGTTTGCGCCAATAAATTATAATATTGCACATTTTGCGGGGCAAGCTCTACCACCTGCTGGAAAAAAGTTTTGGCTTTGTCGAAATACGATGGGTCGAGTACCTGTCCCAGTGTAAAATAGTAACGCCCCATGTTGCCGGTGTTATCGGGATTGTAAATATTGATGCGCCGGGCTTCCAATGCGATTTTCTCGCCCTGAAGCCATGCCTGTTGTCTCATGGCCGCGTCAAGTTTGCCGTCCTGCGCTTCAAGCTGATAATCGAGCGCCAGCATCAGATAATAAAAATCTTCATCAGCATCGGCATCGACGGCAGCTTGATGGAGCCGCACTGCATTGCTCCACTGTTGCGCGGAACGGTACCGATCGCCTTCTTTCAGAAAGGTATCGGCTTTTACCACATTGATATTCTTAAAGGTGATGACCAACACAGCGGCGGCAATTAACGGCGGATAGAGCCACCAATTGCCAATGCGCCATCCCGGCAGTTTGCGAAATTGTTTTTGCGCCAGCATCACCGCGATAACGCCCATCAGCAAAAAGAGCGTGATATAAAATCCATCCAAAATGGCGAAAAGTTTACCGGCGGCTTGCAGAGCATCGGTGAGCCGCCCACTGGTGAGCGCATGTCGCTGTTGGCTATGCAGCAACACATAAAACGCGGCATATCCCAGCGACGTGACCAAATAGAGCATCACGGCGCGCGCCCAATTTATTTTTTCTTTCCATTCCGGCTGGCGCACCGCCAAATCTGCCAGCGCGATGGCGGTTCCCACCAAATAGGTGATGCTCAACATCCACAGCAGACTGTATCGCCCGGTTGACCATTTAAATTGCACCGGCACAAAATCAAATGTCAGAATGATGAGCAGGATTGCCATTGCCAGCCCTGCCGCACCGAGCCACGTTTCCCACGATTCGCCGGTATATTGC
>CAYZQQ010000446.1:0-2974 GCA_964480075.1 uncultured Anaerolineaceae bacterium | reverse complement strand
ATGGCATCGGCGGGCAGCGCACGGTCTGCCACATGCGAAAACGCTTTTTCGGGCGAAACTCGGCGCAGATTGCCCGTGTCATCAGCGGAAATTGCCGCCCACCCCGCCGGAAAGTCAATCGCTTGCGGGGCATCTTTGCCACCAATACCCACTTGCAAAGAATACTGTCCGACCGGTAACTCGCTACCCGAAAGAACGCAGTCGCTTTCCACAATTTCGCCCACGGATGCCGCTGCATTTTCAAATCCGGGCGCAACCGAACAGTCCACCCATGCCGATGGTGTGTTGTCATCCGCAACTAACCGCACCGAAAGCGGCTCGGCATTTTGCCCCAAATTTTCCCAAACCAGAGCTGCCCGCGCCCCATCGGCGTTTGGTTGCCAGCGATAGCCATACAGTGCCAGTTTGCCGTCAATGCGGTCGCGCAGAGGTCCGGCGGCAAATTGTATCGGATTGGGATACACCCACGCATAATTGATGCCGTTGATGCGGATGATTTTTTCCGGCGGGATGTGCTGTTGAAAATAGCGAATCACACCCGGGCTGGGGTCTTCCATGCGCTGCACCTGCTGAATGTAAAACACAATTTTGTCAGCCTGCAACCATCGCCCGGTGTTATCCAGATTGAACGCCGTACCTTTAAAGTTGAGCAGATATTTGTAAAATCGCGCTGAAACCCGCAAATTTTCCGGCTGTTCCAGCGAATTGAGATAATCGGCAACTTGATCCATCCCCTCGCCCCAGCCGATGCGCGTCAGTTTGGTGGCAGTCGCGCCACCGCCCAGCAGCGGATTGAAATAGCTGAAATAGTATGGATGATACGGTAAAACAGTCGCCAATTGGAGCGCCAGCATTATGCCGCCCGCAACCAGCCATCGCCGTGGCTGCCAGTGGCGCATTTCGGCAAAACGGACGAATGCCAGCGCCGCCAAAACATCCACCACCGGAAAAATTGTCATCAGGAAACGGTCTTGTTTGTGGCTGCCAAGACTCATTCCTGCTATATACAATCCAACATACAACCCCAGCGACCATATTGCCGGGTCAGCATCGGCGACCCGGACTCGCACGGTCTGTAGCGAGATTTTTCCGTGTGGCAAACGTTTCGCGGTATCTTTGGTGAACCACATTACGCCCAACAACACTCCCAACAGCGTGAGCGGCGCACTGCGCAGCAAAAATATCACCGGGTAAAAAAGCCAGCCGGGGTCTTGGTCTATAAACGTATGGCTCCAAAAGAAAAGATTCACGCCCGTTTCGCCCACTTTTCGAGTGGCGAACTTGAACATTAACCCAAATGTATCAGCCGGAACCGTCCAAACAGCGGGCCACAACACGGTAAATGTGAACGCGGCAATAATACTCCAAATTATCATTACGGTTAGCCAACGATATAATATCTTTTGCCAATTTTTTCCAGTCCTGATAATCCACAGCAAATTTATCACAGCGAACATCGGTAACAGCACAATAGCTTGCAATTTTGTAAGCCACGCTAATCCACCAAATATTGCCGAGATAATCAATTGACGGCGGTCATTTCTGCGGCGAAAATGCAAAATCAGAGCCAATAGTGACAGCGCCATCAATCCGGTGAGCAACGCCTCAGCGCGATTGACCCGGCTGTCACTCAAAAGAAAGGGGTCAAAACTGATAAACACTGCCGCCAGCCATGCTGCTCGTGCGCCGAACAATCGTCGTACATACCAAAAAATCAAACCCACCAGCACCGTATTTGCCAGCGCAATGGGGAAACGCTGCAGCGCTAAATTTGACCATTGCCCCCAATCGTGAACCAGCGCATCCACGCCGAGGCTGCCGATCCAGCCACCCTGCTGCACAGACCGAATCAGCACTCCCACAAACAGCCACAGCGTTTCGAGCCATGCCGGAAATACACCGGGATAGCCATCGCCGATGAGTGTGGCAGGCAGGTTTTTTTCCAAAACAGCATGGAACAAATCAACTGCCCAGCGCCAGCGGTCTTCTTCGTCAATGGCGCGAAAAACTCCCAGTGCGGTCAACCGTACCGATGCAGCGCCCATGAAGACCAGCAACAACTCCAAAGTATTTGTATATTTTCGAAATAATTTTCCAGCCATTCGTCTCATTTTCTTCAAACACTGACAATTCCGTAGAGTACCAGTCCTGCCAAGTTTCGTCAAAACGGGCAAATTGCATTCCACGCATAATTTGCGCAAATTTTTGGTTAAACGATAATACATCTGTTATGAAACACACCCTTTCGCTCACCCACCGATTGCTACTGCTCGCCATCACCGCGCTGGCATTTGCCCTGCGGCTGGCGTATGTGCTGCACAGCCATCCATTTATCGATGAATTTACCACCGTTCTCGCGGTGAAAGCTATTTTGCAGCGGGGATTGCCCATTCTGCCTTCGGGATTGTTTTACGAGCACGGATTGTTGTTCAGCTATTTAGATGTACCGTTTGTGGCACTGGCATCCCCGGCGACCCTCATCACCATCGCCCGCCTGCCGAGTCTCATCATCGGCACAGCTATGGTTCCGCTGATATATCACATCGGACGGCGCTGGTTTTCGCCGTGGGTGGGACTGGGTGCAGCCACGTTATTCGCCATTAGCCCCGAAGGGATGGTGTGGGACGGACGCGCGCGAATGTACGGGCTGGCGCAATTGCTGGTGCTGCTGGTAGCGTTTTGGGTATTTTCCGGCACACGCAAAAAAAACGCCGCTCGCAACCGTTGGCTGGCGCTGGGAACGATGCTGTTGGCACTGCTGGCGCATTTCGGCACGCTGATGTTTGTGCCGCCGCTGGTGGTGGGAATGGCGGCGGTATGGTGGCTGTCTCGCCCCAAAAACCGCCGCGTACCCCAAAATACCGGCGTATGGCTGGCACAGGGCTTCACGTTGATAGCCATCATCGCAACAGGAATGCTGATAAAACGGCTGGGACAGCCGCTCGGCATGGCGCAACTTGGCGACGCCGCCACC
>CAYZQQ010000445.1:0-2983 GCA_964480075.1 uncultured Anaerolineaceae bacterium | reverse complement strand
GCCGCCATGCCGGGCGGGGGTCCCGAAAACGCGCACGGTTTGGCAGGGGTGAGCATATTCCCCAGCACAATGCCGCCGCTGATTTCCGTGCCGCCGGAATAGTTGATGATGGGGATTTTCCCGCTGCCGACGGTGTTGAACAGCCACAGCCACGGGTCGGGATTCCACGCTTCGCCGGTGGAACCGAACGCCCGCAGCGAGCTGACATCGTGCTTTTTCACCGGCTCATCGCCGTGCGGCATAATCGCGCGGGCGAAAGTCGGCGCCAGTCCGAGACAGGTCACGCCGTGTTTTTCAACCAAATCCCACACCCGATCCACATCGGGATAATTCGGCGCACCATCGAACAACATCATCGTTGCCCCCAAAATCAGCGTGCCGAACACCTCCCACGGCCCCATCATCCAGCCCATATCGCTCATCCAAAACATCGTGTCGAAGGGCTGAATGTCGAAGCCGTGCGCCATATCCTGCGCCCCTTTGATGGGGAATCCGCAGTGGGTATGGACGGCGCCTTTCGGGCGGCCGGTGGTGCCGCTGGTGTAAATTATCATCAGCAAATCTTCGGCGGATGTGCGCTCGGTGGGCGCGTCCGCCGATTGTCCGGCGATAAAATCATCCCACAGCACATCTCGGTTTGGGGTGAGCGGCATTTCCGCACCCAATCGCGGGAAAACAATCACCTTTTCCACACTCGGCACATCTTTCAGCGCCTCATCCGCCACCGGTTTCATATGGATGGTCTTGCCGCGCCGATAAACGCCATCCGCGACAAAGAGCGCTTTCGCGTCCGCGTCATTCAAACGGGTGGAAATGGCGCTCGGTCCGAAACCGGAGAACAGCGGCAAAATCACCCCGCCGATTTTCGCAATCGCCAGCAGGGCAATCACAATTTCGGGGGTCATCGGCATATACAGCCCGATGGCGTCCCCTTTGCCGAACCCCGCCGCGCGCAGAGCATTCGCCACCCGATTCACCGCGCGGAACACATCGCGGTACGACAAAATCCGCACCGTGCCTTCTTCCCCTTCCCAGCGAATCGCCACCCGATTTTGAGTGTCGGTGTCCATCCATTTGTCCAGACAATTGTGAACGATGTTCATTTTGCCGCCGACACACCATTTCGCCCACGGCAGCCCGTCCGACAAATCGACAATTTGGGTGTACGGCTCGTAAAATTCAATGCCCAAATCGTCCAGCACCGCTTCCCAGAACCACGCAATATCGGTGGTCGATTTTTCCATCAGCGCTTCCAGTGTCGGCAGATTGTGCCGCGCCATAAAACGCCGCAGGCGGCTGCGTTCAATCACCTCCGCCGATGGTTGCCAAACGAATTCTTGGTTGAATGGAAATTGTTTCTCCGCAGTTGTCATTTGCACGCCTCCATTGAGTGCTGATGTTTTATGGAACACAGATATGACGGAGGACACGGATTTGCCTTGAACTAAAGTTCAGGCTGATGGCTCAAGCCGACTTAAAGTCGGCTTTTGTTTTTAGCCCTGAAATTTATTTCGGGGCTAACCCCACAAATTTCTAAAGAACTTCATCCGCAAAGATCCGTGACATCCGCGTCATCCGTGTTCTATTTTCTCCGAAAAGAATATCGCTTTTTGAACGAATCTATTTTACGCGCTCCGGCGGATTTTTTCAATTTTATGTGGCATACTGCGGAAATCTCTGGAATGACATAACGACTCTGCTGAAAAAACAAAATTTCTCTCGCAAAGGTGTCAAGAAAAATAAGGAGAATTATACCGAAAAGTACGCAAAAAGAATAAAAAAACCTTTAAAATCTTTGCGGCTTTGCGACTTTGCGTGAGAATAAACGCTTTTTGCAGAGGAGGCACATAACACAATCATAACGTGCCTAAAAATTGAAACACCCCCCCGGTGCAACTTGCAGGTTGACATTCCCACCCAATTTGATATACTATTGCCAACATTAAACAACTCCGAGCAGGAGGAGTACGCGGCACTGAGTTGCCAGAGAAGGCGAGCCATCAGCTGAAAGCCCGTCCCAACCCCACCCGCGGAAGGTCGCCTGTGAGTTGATTGCCTGAAATCCAGTAGGGCAATCCGGCTCAGCCCGTTATCGCTGATTAAGTGTGGTGGTTGGTTATTAGAGATTGGCAAATTGCGCCCAATCACTAATTACCATTTCCCAATAACCAATCACCAAATCAAGGTGGTACCGCGAACATCCCCTTTTCGTCCTTGTGATGAAGGGGGGTTTTGTTTTTTGAAAAAGGAGAACATTATGACCGCAGAATTACCCTTTAACCCTGAAAAAGAGATGGCGAAAGCCTACGACCCGAAAGCGTTTGAAACGTCCATTTACGATTGGTGGGAATCGCACGGATATTTTAAACCGGAAATTGCTCCGGCAGATGCAAAACCGTTTGTTATCTCTATCCCTCCGCCCAATGTGACGGGACAATTGCACCTGGGACACGCGATGTTTGTGGCGCTGGAAGACCTGATGATTCGCTATCACCGCATGAAAGGCGAAGCCGCGCTGTGGGTTCCCGGCGCCGACCACGCCGGAATTGCCACCCAATTGCAGGTGGAACGGTTGCTTCGTAACGAAGGCACCAGCCGCGAAGCGGTGGGGCGCGAAGAATTTCTGCGACGCACGTGGGAATGGAAAGAGAAATACGGCGGACATATCGTGCGGCAATTGCGCCGTCTGGGAGCGAGTTGCGACTGGGAACGCGAACGCTTTACAATGGACGAAGGATTGTCCCGCGCGGTGCGCGAAGCCTTTGTGACCATGTATGAAAAAGGGCTTATCTATCGCGGTGAATATCTCATCAACTGGAGTCCCGGACTGCAAACCGCCGTCAGCGATTTGGAAGTGGAATACGCCGAAGAAGACGGCAATCTGTACTATTTTAAATATCCCATCGCCGGCACAGACGATTTTTTGCCGGTGGCGACCACCCGCCCCGAAACAATTCTGGGCGACACCGCCGTCTGCGTCCAT
>CAYZQQ010000444.1:0-2999 GCA_964480075.1 uncultured Anaerolineaceae bacterium | reverse complement strand
TTGATGCGCACCATCCGTTCCGCGCCGTAAAAATCAACCTGCCGCAGGGCGTTGCGCACCAAAATGCGCGCCTCGTCCTTCTTCGGCGGGGCAACGGAATCTTCCAAATCCAAAATGATGCCATCGGGCTGATGAACGCCCGCGTTCAACGCAAGCTTGGGGGTGTTTCCGGGCAAATAGAGCCGGCTGCGGCGGAAGCGGTCTTTTTCGGTGTAATACCGGTTCTGCGGCAGCATGGCGGGCAGAAATTGGCGGTCGGTGTCCACCACCTGCGTGATAGCAGATTCCAGCCGCGCGGCGATGACAAAATCGAGCGCGCCAGCGTCTTCGATGGTTACGGCGGCGCGCTCCACCCCGAAAAACGCCAGCACGTCCCGCGCCAGCGATTCAATCGCCGCGCCATAGAGCGCCTGCACTTTGCTGTGTATTTCAATATGAATGCCGTCGCCGGTAATTTTAAACGTCACCCGGCAATCCGAGCGCAGACCATCCCCAAAATTTCCGGCAATGCCTGTTTTGTTCAATGGACACCTCCATAGAAAGCTTCTGGTTTTCAGCTTTCAGTTAACCGTTTTTTGCCGAGAACTGATAACCGGCAACCGAAAACTTCTGACAATAGAAAACCCCTTCATCTCAATCGGATGAAAGGGCAATCCATTCATATTTTGTACCATCATCGGCTTCAAAACAATTTTCATATTCCCTGCCCGCGCAGCCAAATCGATGCGGAAATTCTCCAGGTAGTATATCAGATTGAAAATCGGTGTCAAAGTTGTCTACCGGCTTTCACAAACGCTAAAATTGTGCGGTGCGGTTGGTGAACTTGGCAGTTTTGACTATAATCCATTTTGGATTTGGCAAATATTGCCTAAAAGGTTTGTATTGTGAGTGAAATGACCCGTCAACCCTATTTAAACATTCCGGCGACCAAAATCAATAGATTTGCCCGGATACTTTCTAATGTTATCAACCCGGTATTTGCCGGAATATTCGCCGTGGGTTTGTTAATGTTGCGCATTGTTCCCAGCCCGGCAGAGGCGTTTAAATGGCTGGGAATTACGGTAGCGATTACCGCTATTCCCACGCTGACGTATGTGCTATATCTGGTTCACACCGGATATTTGATTGATATTCATATGCCGGAGCAGGACAAACGCATTAAACCCATCGCGGTGATTTTGGGCTGGTTGGTTATCAGCATGGGCATTTTGAAGCTCATCAACGCACCCAATGCTATGCTATTGATGCTGACAGCAGTCATTGCGCAGATAATAACGTTGGGCATCATTACCCCCATCTGGAAAATCAGTTTTCACAGCGCGAGTATTATGGCGGCATTCACCATTACTGCCCTGCTGCCAAGCCCTTTGGCGTGGTATATGGCGGGGCTGGTGCCGCTGATTGGCTGGGCGCGGGTGCGGCTCAAACGCCACACTTGGATGCAGGTTGTCACCGGATATGGCGCGGGGCTGGTAGTTGCCATCATTGCCATGCACGTTATGCGGTTGTATGTTCCCTTGTAAAACTTTCACCAAGGAAAAACTATGAAAATTGGACTTGTCGGGTTGCCCAATAGCGGCAAAACCACCGTTTTTAACGCCCTCACGCGCGGCGATGCGCCGACAACGGCGTACAGCAGCGGCACGCTGGATGTGCATTCATTGATGGTGGATGTGCCGGATGAACGAGTTGACCGGCTGGTGGAGCTATATGCACCGAAAAAAATCACGCCCGCAAAGGTGGAATATGCCGACATCGGCGGCATGCGCAGCGATGTAGAGCGCGGGGTGTCCATCACCGGCGAGCAATTGGGGTTGATTTCCACCAACGATGCGTTGATTCACGTGGTGCGCGCGTTTGAAGATGAGAACATCCCCCATCCGTTGAAAACGGTTGACCCCGAACGCGATATTTCGGTGCTGGATGCGGAATTTCTGCTTTCGGATTTGAGCAAAATTGAAAACCGCTTGCCCAAACTGGAAACGAATTTGAAGCGCGGAAAACTCCTGCCTTCCTTTGAAAGTGACCAAAAAGAGCACGCGCTCCTTTTGCGGTTGAAAGAGGCGCTGGAAAACGATACCCCCATCCGCGATTTGGAACTAACCGCCGACGAGCAAAAATTGATGCGCGGCTTTCAATTTCTCACCGAAAAGCCGATGATGATTCTTGTCAATATGGGGGATGACGGCTATCCCGGTGCGGAGAAACTTTCGTACCCACACCAGAATTCGGTGGTATCCACCATTCGCGGGCGACTGGAAATGGATATTATCCAGCTTGATACAGATGACGCGGCGATGTTTATGGAGGAATACGGCATCACCGAGTTGAGCCTGAATCGCATCATTCACAAAAGTTATGCCCTGTTGAGTCGCATGGTTTTTCTCACGGCGGGAGAAAAAGAGGTTCGGGCGTGGGAAGCCCCGCTCAACGCCACCGCCGTCACCTGCGCGGGGGTTATCCACAGCGATTTGGAACGCGGCTTCATCCGCGCAGAGGTGGTCAGTTACGATGATTTGATTGCCGCCGGGTCGGAAGCAGCCGCCAAAGCGCATGGCACGTACCGGCTGGAGGGACGGGAATATATTGTTAAAGACGGGGATGTGCTGGTGATTCGGTTTAACGTGTAGTTTTTTTCGGGGCGTTTTTTGGGAGAAACGAAACTACCGCCACGACAGCATTCGCTCGTCATTGCCACCAACGCTAAATTTCAAACCGCGGACGGCACCATTGGGGAACATGGGTTGCTGGTTTGTCCCATCGGCATTCATCATCCAGATTTCCCACTGCCCGGTACGGTCGGTCATAAAAGCAATTTGGCTGTCATCCGGACTCCACGCCGGGGCGGCATTGTTCCAATGAGGTGAAACGGTCTCACCCTGCGCTGCCGGGCGGAGCGTCAAATACCCTTCGGCGTTCCGCACAAGTTCGCGGCGGGTGTTCTGCGCAATCACCCGCAACGGCGTCTCGGTCAATCGCCGCCGGTTACTGCCATCTAT
>CAYZQQ010000443.1:0-3006 GCA_964480075.1 uncultured Anaerolineaceae bacterium | reverse complement strand
GTTCCGGCGACCACCACCGATGTATTTGTGCATACGGCAACGCCCGCCAACACCACAAGCTACACCACCTTCATTGACCATCCGCTGACCAACAACCGCCCCGGCGCCATGCTGCTGGTCACCCAAAACTGGAATCCCGGCGGCAGTGGCGGCACATACAACCCCCATCACATCGGGGTGGGGTATGACCCTGACAAAGGTAAGTGGGGTATTTTTAACGAAGATAGCACCAATATACCGGCAAATGCGTCATTCAATGTGGCAGTGATTCTCCATCGGGTGTATCTGCCGCTGGTGCTGAAATAAAAAGGCGATTGCCGGAGGGAGAACCTATGATAAAAACAGATGTCTGGCGGCAGGGAATGCCGCAAGTGGGGCAAACGGCACAGCGTTCGAGGCGAATCTCTGCCCGCGACATTGAGTTGTTCACCGAAATCAGCGGCGACCGCAATCCGCTGCATTACGATGAAACGGTCGCACAACGTTCGCGTTTTGGGGGGATTGTGGTGCAGGGCGGCATAACCACCGCTATTTTGAATGCGGTGGTAGCAGAAGATTTACCGGGACCGGGAACGGTTTTTTTACAGGTCAACTGGCGTTTTATTGCACCCGTGCGCCCCGGTGATACCATCACCGGCGTGGTGGAAGTGACCCGCGTGCGTGCCGATAAACCCATCACCGAATTGAACACCCGTGTTTTGCTGGCAGATGGCACGCTTGTACTGGAAGGCACGGCGGTTTGTTATACCATCCCCATTAAATAATAATGTATCATTCAATGGGGCGGCAATCCTCCAGCGGGTGTATCTGCCGCCATCGTTTCGCCATCCATTGCTTCCTCAAAATACGGATAGAAGAAGAAAACCATGCCGAAACCCGCCAATAATCCGGTAAATAGCCGCATCCACCAGTTAAACGAACCAATCGCATCGCCGGCATAAAATGTTGCTGGGAACACATTGTGGGTGAGCAACGCCAACCAACCATTGGTATCGCGGAAGCCACCGCCAAAATTGATGATGTCATTGATAAAATGTGTTCCACCATCAATAGCAAGTGGCAACAGTGTCAGGGCAAACAGCCATATCGGCAGGAATTTCCAACCGGAAGTTGCCTGTGGGTTTCCGGTACGGCGACGATTTTTTTGGCGAGAATATCCCATCAATAAAAAACCAACAAACAGGGGGGTATAAAAAGAAACCATTCGGTCTGACCATGCGACTTTGAACCCCATTTCCGGTGTCCCGATAAATCCGCGCAATCCGGCAAAATCAGTATAGGGCCAAACTTGGTGAATATCGCTGATGGGGTACATCGTTTGCGACCCAAATAGAAAATAGGAGCGTTCCGGCAATTGATGACAAAAAACAGTATATCCGTGATAAATGGCATTTCCCCCGGCGGGGAATCCGAGCCATATCAACACTGGCGCCAGCCATGGTAAAAAAATCCATGTTCCAATCACCGTCCCAAACAGAAATAGCCAATGGCGCTGTATCCATACCGTAACTCGTTCCGCCGTCGAAATTGTGACGGGCGCTGAATGTTCCATATCGCACCACCTTTTTAAAGTATGCGAGATAGTGTAGTCAGCAATGCGCTATTTGTCCATTGCCATTTACGCATTGCGTTGTTCTCCGCCCATCGCTGATGGAAAGCATAAGGCACGCTGTTACTTTATACGATTCTCCTCTTTCGGCTGCGCAAGTGCCAGCACGGGACGCCAAGCGGTGAGTTCCGGTTTTGCCGCCAGAATTTCAATGCGGTATGGTTTTTTCTTTGCCGGAGTACACTGCCGGCAGCGCGTTTCAATGCCCGATTTTGACAGTTGGATACAAGTGAACAATTCCTGCCCGCGCGCATCAATGGCGCTCAAACAAAGTTCGCAATTAACATCCTGCCCCATATCGGTTTCAATCCACAGTTTTCGCCCGGACAACCGGTACAGCAGCGAACCATCGGCTGTGGAAACCTCACCTTCGCCTTCCTCCAACACCTCACCGCACAGACACCATTGATAATCAATGGGAAATGCGACCAGCCGGGGCCAAGCCTCAAACGCGCCGCACCACCGCACGGGGGCTCTTTTGCAATACGCACAATTCGGTGTGATGAATTCTTCCACGTCTCCCCGTTCCAGCACCGACCACCGCGCGTTGATGTCAAGTTCGGGAATCGGTGTGTCATATGTGACCCACGAGATATGAAAAACGCCTCCGGCAAATAGGTCTCGCCATGCACGGACTTTTGCCAGCCGTCCCGTGGAGGTACGCATACCAAACACAACGTCATCATGCGGCAAAAAAGGAAAAGCGGGAGGGAACGTGAGGGGAATTAGCCCCAGCGAAATCTGGTTCATCGACAGCGGAAATCCGGAAATTTGCACGGGGGTCAATGAATGGAATGATGTTCCCGTCACAGTTAAACCGCTGCCGCCTGCCGTCGAAAGACCGTTGCTCGGGTTCCACACCAAATCGGTGCCGGGAAGCACATCGGTGTGAAGGGTGCCATTGTCCAAATCAAGCGTGAATCCGGCGAAAGCTGTGTGCGAACCCTGATTTTTTACGGGAACGGACAGCGAACGAATGATGGTTGCTCGTAATTCCAAATCATCAAGTACGATGCTGGTGAGGGTCATGCCGCCGCCGATGGGACCGAGCGGGATTGCCGGAAAGCCGCCAAGTGCCCCGCCGATACCATCGGAGATGAGATTATCTACAATCCCTTCTGCTACGGCTTCGACAATGGCAAGCACAACAGCCGCAACAATCACCCCGGCGATGCCGCCGAACAACGCCCCAAGCCCCAGCGAAACGAGCCACACCCACCATTCCAAATCAACATCGGTATCAACCGACGGCGTGGTAGCGGTCACTGTGATTGCGCCGCCAGTTAACGCAATATCAACAAAAAAGGTGAAGTTGGATACTGCCGACCAGCCGGTGCCGGAATCGGTAGCTCTGCCATCAATCCGAATCCGATTGCCTTCCACGCGCGCATCCAGTC
>CAYZQQ010000442.1:0-3027 GCA_964480075.1 uncultured Anaerolineaceae bacterium | reverse complement strand
CGCGCAGGACATCCAACGGCGGCAATTCGGCGAGGTCTTTAACAGCATCTTTACTGAGGAACACATTACCTAGTAGCCCGCCTTTAACTTCCAGAATCTTGGTGTCTTTTGCAAATTCTACCAAAACTTTTGCGACGGGGGGGGGGGCGCCATGAACAAAGCTCACGCCAACCGGACCTTCAAATAGGTCGTCAATGCCACCGAGTTCTGCATTTGCCAACACACGTTTCATCAGGGTATTTTTTACAATAGTGAATGAGCTATCGGCTTCGCGCAGTTTGTTGCGGAGGCTGTTCATTTCGTTCGCTGTTAACCCCTGATATTGCGTTAAGAAAACTGCGTTAGACCGTTGCAGTTGTTCGGCATATTTAGCGACGAGTTCTTCTTTTCGTTGTTTAGTTATTGCCAATCTAATCACCACCTTTCTGATTATGGTTAAAAAAAACGTCTTTGCCCGTAAACGGCAAAGACGTAGTTTTCTTCGTTGAGTTTTCTGTGCATATACACAGCGCAAAAGGTCAACGTTTGACTACCCTTTACCTCGGCAGGAAATTAAGCGTGAGACGCGCCTGCTGTCTTCGGTTGGGTGGAAGGACACATCAATTCAGTTTGAGTTGCGAAGCCTGTGTCGGGTCAACCTTTATCCCGGGCCCCATTGTAGTTGCCAGTGTTACAGAGCGCAGGTATTGCCCTTTGGCGGCTGGCGGTCTGGCAGAAACGATAGCTTCCATTAAAGCGGAGAAGTTTTCTAACAATGCATCGGCTTCAAAATCTCGCTTGCCAATAACAATGTGGGCGTTTGCCGTGCGATCAAGACGGAATTCCACACGCCCGCCCTTCAATTCTTTCACTACGCGCCCCAAGTCTTCGGGCTGAACAACGGTGCCGGCTTTGGGGCTGGGCATTAAGCCACGCGGACCCAAAACTCGTCCCAAACGCCCCACTTTGCTCATGGTTTGTGGGGTCGCAACGGCGACATCAAATTCAAACCAGCCATCTTGAATTTGTTTTACCATATCATCTAGCCCGACAAAATCGGCGCCTGCTTCTTGAGCTATTCTTTGTCCTTCACCTTCGGCGATGACGAGCACGCGAACTTCTTTGCCGGTGCCGCGCGGCAACGATACGGTACCGCGAACCTGCTGGTCGGCTTTGCGAGAGTCAACACCTATACGCAGGTGCGCTTCTACGGTTTCGTTAAATTTGGCAAAAGATGTTTCTTTTACCAGTGCAATGGCTTCTGCCGGCGAATATAACCGGTTGCTGTCAACTTTCTTTGCTGTTTCCAGATAGTTTTTTCCGTGTTTTGGCATAATTCTCTCCTGTGGTCTAGCGGGATGCTATCCCTCCCACAAATACTGTCAATCGGTAACAACGATGCCCATACTGCGCGCACTGCCTTCAATGACTTTCATGGCACCTTCAAGGTTGGCGGCATTCAGGTCGGGCATTTTTACTTCGGCGATTTCTTTGATTTGCGTACGGGTAACGGTGCCTCCATCTCGTTTTTGCGGTGTGCCGGAGCCTTTATTCACCCCAGCGGCTTTTTTTAGCAAGTCTCCGGCGGGCGGCGTTTTTAGGATGAACGAGAAGGTTTGGTCCGTGTAGACGGTAATTTCAACGGGGATGATAGACCCCATTTGGTTTTGGGTGCGTGCATTGTATTCCTTGCAGAAAGCCATAATATTGATTTGGTGTGGACCCAACGCGCTGCCTACAGGGGGCGCGGGGTTGGCTTTGCCGGCAGGGATTTGCAACTTAACCAGTGCTTTTACTTTTTTTGCCATAATTTTTTCCTACTTGAAAGGTTCTATTTTGCGCAAAGTTTAATGAGCCAACTGAATGAGATTGAAACGGTTACCCCAAACACTTATGTGCGATTTAAATACGTTCAACTTGTAAAAAATCTAGCTCTACCGGTGTTTCGCGTCCAAAGAAGTTTACCAGCACTTTTACGCGGGCACGGTCAAGGTTTATTTCATCCACTACACCGGAAAAGTCTTCAAAGGGACCTTCCACGATGCGAATTTTTTGTCCGAGTTTGAAGTTGACTTTGATTTTGGGCGCTTCCGCTTCCATCCGTTTAATAATTTTATTCACTTCGTCGTCGCGGAGGGGAATGGGTTTGGTGCCCGAACCCACAAAGCCGGTGACACCGGGTGTGTTACGCACTACGTACCACGAATCTTCATCCAGCGACATTTCTACGAGAATATACCCCGGGAAAATGCGTCGCTCGGTGGTACGACGAACACCATCTTTTAATTCTACTTCTTCCTCGGTGGGAACAACAATGTTAAAGATTTTGTTTTGCATATGCATCGATTCGATGCGATGCATTAGGTTTTTCTCGACCTTTTTTTCGTAACCGGCATAGCTGTGAATGACATACCATTTGGTATCTTCCGGTTTTACCAGTGTTTCTTCTGCTTCGTCTGGCATGGTATTCGGTTCAATTGGGGCGGCGTTATCGGTTGATAATGCTTCTTCTTTTTCTTTACCCATTCAATCTTTTCTCGCTTAACTTAAATATCTTTGTTGTTGGTATAGAACCCTAATGCCAGTAACACGAGTACCACTGCGCCAACGACTATCCAGGTGGTAGTTGAGCTAATAATGCCGGTAATGATGCCTTCAAATATAAGGTCAACCAAAAAGAGGAAGAGTGCCATTGCAATTGTACCGACGGTGACAGCAATGGTTAACGCGCGCGCTTCATCACGAGTGGGCCAAGTTACTTTGCGTACTTCGGCGCGGATGTCATAGTATTGCTCAACTAAAAAATTAGTGTTTTTCTTTTCTACTGTGGCAACCGAAGATGCCCGTTTTGATTTTGCCATTTACTACTCCACTGGTGCAGTGTATTTTTATTGATTACCATTGAAAAGAGGGCCAGTAACAAATATGGTTACCTCGCCTACTTTTGTTTACAAAAGCACGTCAGCTTTAATTGTTTTGCACCCAACCAGAGGCTTATTCAATAACTTTGGTGATGACGCCGGCGCCGACGGTACGACCGCCCTCGCG
>CAYZQQ010000441.1:0-3051 GCA_964480075.1 uncultured Anaerolineaceae bacterium | reverse complement strand
GTTATTTTTGTGCTTACCATCATTCAGCGCAAAGTTAGCCTAAAAAAACTGGTGATGGTTGTCGCAGTGGTGATGATTGCCATTCCGGTGGCGATGCCATTTTTGCCCAATGGTTTTACGGAACGAATGCAAACACTCACCGCGTTTACCGGTCATAATCAAACCATTGCTATACATCAGGACAAATCTTTTCAGGGGCGTTCCAGCGAGATGATTTCCGGTCTGTTGATGTTCCTCGACCATCCTATTTTCGGCGTGGGCATAGGAAATTATGAGATAAACTATCAGAATTATGCCCGCCGTATCGGGTTGGAATTCCGCACCGAAAACCGGCAGGCACATTCGCTGTATGTGGAAATTATTGCGGAAACAGGTATTTTGGGGATACTTTTATTTCTGGCAGTCATCGTGTCGCTGTTTGTGCGGTTTCGCCAAAACCGGCGCGAGTTGAGCGGGCTGGAGGATGATTGGCTGACATGGGATGCGTCGCTGCAAATCGCGACGGTTTCATATTTAACCACCAGCATTTTTCTGCACGGTGATTTTTTCCGTTTCCTGACGTTTTTGATGGCGATGGGTATCGCGTCGGGGCATATCAGCCATAAATTGCGGGAAAACCAGCAGGCAAAATTGACGACTGCCGGAGTGCAGGGTATGGCATAAATGACCGCAGAAACACCTACCGGCAATAACACACTTGCCCAAAGATCAGCGCTGGGAGTGGTTTGGAATTACACCTCCTTCGGTTTGGGCAAGGGACTGGTTTTCATCACCACCGCGATTTTGGCGCGATTGCTCACCCCCGAGGATTTCGGGCTGGTGGCGTTTGCCACGCTTGCCATCAGCTATCTGGCTATCCTGAAAGATTTGGGGCTGGGTGCGGCGCTCATTCAGCAGCAGGAAGACCCGGAAGCCACGGCAAACACGGTTTTTACCCTAAATTTTTTACTGGGGCTGATATTGACTGTGTTCACGGCGCTGATTGCGCCCTGGGTGGCGGCATTCTTCCGCGAGTCGCAGGTAGTGCCACTGCTGCGCTGGCTGAGCCTGACTTTCGTTCTCAATTCGCTGGGCGCGATTCACATTGTGCGCTTGCAGCGAGAACTGAATTTCCGGCGAAAGCTCATCCCCGATGTGGGGCGGGCAGTGGTGAAAGGGGTTGTTTCGATTGCGCTGGCGCTGATGGGGTATGGCGTTTGGGCGCTGGTGATGGGACAGTTGGCGGGGGTGCTGGCGGGAGTAGCGCTGGCATGGGTGGCATTCCCGTGGCTGCCGCGCCTGCGGATTGTTTCCACACGAGTGAAGGCGCTGTTGCGGTACGGGCTGTCGGTGGTGGGGGTGGATGGTCTCACGATTGTCACCGACAATCTGGATTATCTCATCGTCGGGCGATTCTTTGGCGATACGGCGCTGGGCATTTACACGCTGGCGTTCCGGTTGCCGGAATTGCTGGTACTGAATCCGCTGTGGGTGATGGCGGGCGCAATTTTTCCGGCGTACTCCAAAGTGCAAAATCAGCCGGATATGTTGCGGAAAGGATTTCTGACTACCGTTCGCATTGTGGAAATTGTGAGCGTCCCCCTCTCGCTGGGTTTGGCTATCGCCGCCGACCCGCTGGTGCGGGCAATTTTCGGTGAGCAGTGGCTTTCTGCCATTCCAATTGTGCGAATTTTGGCGCTTTTTGTGTGGGTGCGCTCCATCGGTTTTAACGCCGGAGACGTTTACAAAGCCATCGGGCGACCGGATGTGCTGGTAAGAGTGGAAGTACTGAACATGCTGGCGCTGGTTCCCGCGCTGTGGATTGGCTCGTGGTACGGGCTGGTGGGTATTGCATGGGGGCATCTGTCGGCTAGTTTTGTTCGAATGGTGGCGGATATGATTGTGGTTGCGAAATTTGTGGATGTTCGGGTAAAAGATATTCTGGTACAACTTGTGCCGTCATTTGTTTCCGGCGCTGTGCTGACCGTACTGGCGGTTCTCGCGCTGATGTTATCGGCGGGGGGTCGCCCATGGGCACAATTGGCACTGGTGGCATCGGCGGGAACGGTGGGATATTTAGTGCCGTTATGGTTTTTGGATCGTGATACAATGCAGAAATTAATGAAAACACTGGGATTCTCTTTCTTTAAAAAACCGACAGTCATCGTTTTACTTTTGGCAGTGAACATATTTGTTTCGTGGCATTTGCAATCGGTGGTGGCACAAGCGCAATCGCCCACCGCGACACCCGCGCCCGTTTCTGTACTGGCAGAGAATTCAACCGCCGATTTGTTGCTGGCACGATTTAATTATGAAAACATCGAATTAAAATCACCCATTGACGAGCAGATATACCGGTTCGGCTTGCCATATCGCTGGCAGATTTTGCCGGATGTCAGCTATTTCGACCTGCGATACAGCCTGCAGTTTCAAGGGAATATATCATCTTCTGCTGCCGATAATCAACCGGTTGATGCGCTGGTGAGCGTTTTTTACAATGATGAACTAATTGATTCATTTGCCCCGTATGCCGGACAAAACCAACAGCGGCGGATCATCATCCCTACCAAAGCCATCATTGATAACCAACAGCAACAAAAATTACGAGTAGTATACATCAGTAATAATTGTGATAACGAGAATCACAAAAATGATATTTCCATTCTCGTTTTGCACAAGGATTCAACGTTGCATTATGAATACACCCTTGCACCGATTGCGGTGAATTTGGCGGAATTTCCCCATCCGGTCATCCAAGATTTGTTTGAGCCGGAACCGGTACTGTTCATTTTGCCGGATAATTATTCCGATACCGACCTGACCGCTGCCGCGTCGGTGGCGGCAACGTTGGGGCAGGCAAGCTTCAATAATTTGGCGCTGAATGTGACTACTGCCAGCAAAACCACTCCCGCTATGCTGGCAGCAGCCAGCGCCATCATCATCGGCACGCCCACACAAAATACTTTTCTGCAAAAATTGTATCAGCAGGGGAAAATGCCGACTCAACTGTTGCCGGATGGCGCGACCATCACCGCCGCAGACGGACAATCCATCGCAGAGACAGAGGGCGTG
>CAYZQQ010000440.1:0-3054 GCA_964480075.1 uncultured Anaerolineaceae bacterium | reverse complement strand
AAGTCTATCGGCTTGCAGTCCGGTTCAAATCTGAAACCTGAAACTTTGAACCTGAACCCGAAAACCATTGCCGCCGCGATTCTATTTCTGCTGCTCGCCATGGCAACCAAAGAAGACATCTCGCTGCACGTGTTGATGCTGGGCGCGTATGTGATGCTCATTCGCCGCCGATGGGCGCTGGGCGGGACGATTGCCGCGCTGGGATTGCTGTGGGCGGCAGTGGCGTTCGGGCTGGTGATTCCCGCGTTTCGCACCGGCGGCGGGCAGTCGGCGTATGTGGGCTTTTTCCCCACGCTGGGAAATTCGCCACTGGAAATTGCGCTGTCGCCCGTCACCCATCCCGCGCGGGTATGGAGTCTCATCACCCGCCCGGACAGTTTGCGCGCGCTGGCGATGCTCACCGTCCCGTTTGCGTTTCTCAATTTGGTGGGATTGCCCGTGTTCGCCATTGCTGCGCCATCGCTGGCGATAACCCTGCTTAGCAACAACCCGTTGCAACAGCAGTTGGAATCGTGGCATTATGCTGCGCCGATGCTGCCCTTTGTGGCACTCGCGGCGGCAGACGGAATAAAACGAATTCAAAGTTCAAAGTTCAAAGTTCAAAGTTCATTTTACATTTTGCCTGTTGCATTTTTAATTATGGTGTCAGCCGGATACCATTATTTGCGGGGATATTCTCCGCTGGCGAAGCCGTTCCGGCTGCCGCAGGTGACAGCACACCAGCGCGCGGGCAATGCGCTCGCTGCCGAGATTCCGTCCGATGCGGCGGTGGTGGCGCAGGCGGAATTGGAACCGCACCTCAGCCGGCGGCGGCAGGCGTTCATCTGGCAGGGCGATTTCCCCACCGCTGCCGATTTTTTCTGGCTGGATGTGGCGCATCCAAAGTTTGTGAATCAGGACAATGCGCAGGCGAACCTGCTGGGTGCGCTGGTACGCGATAAATCGCTGGGGATTGCGGCGGCAAACGATGGCTATCTGCTGTTGCAGCGCGGTGCAGGGCGTGAGTTGCCGCCGGAGTTTTACGATTTTCTGTATGCGGATGCGGCGCGCTGGCAATCTGCGCCAGAGATAGCGCGGTTTGGGGATGAACTGTCGCTGGTGGGGGTGGAATCGCACACCCACCGCGAAGCCGAACCGCAGGTGACGCTCTATTTTCGGGTGCGGCAACAGCCCGTCACAGATTATTTTCTGCGGTTATATCTCTTAAACGAAAATAATGTGCCGGAGGGGGCGACCATCTTCCGGCAACCGGCGCTGGTGTGGCTGCCGACAGCCAAATGGGAGCCGGGGCGGGTGCTGCGGGTGCGATTCAATACGCTGCCATGGTGGACGGGCGACGGCAAGCACCGGCGGTTTGGGTACGCGCTGGCAATTGCCCGCGCTGGCGGCAATCCGCAAGCCGACCCGTGGGATGAGTCACTGCGGTTGCCTGCTACCGGGGCGACTGTGCTGCCCGGCAATCTGGTGCCGGTGCAGAAGTTCTATCGCTTGGCGGGAATGGCGTATGCCGAATGATGAGGGACGAGTGATGAATTTCCAATCTCACCCCTTACGAGCCCGCAGCCAGTGGTATGCCCCGCCTGCCACGTTGCCGAGAAATCCGGCAAATCCCCCCGGAATGCCACCCAACCCCACCCATCCCAAATTGTGGATTTTCCCCGAAAACAGGGTGAATATCAATGCCGGCACAACCCCACCGACGATGAATCCGCTGAGTATGCCATGCAAGCTGATGGGCCAACCCAGCAGAGTCGGGTTTTTACGGGTGTTTGAGAAAAAGACACCGGAAGCAAAACAGGCGATAAAGTATGAAGCGACAATTGCAATAAAATAGAAACCAAAATCGCGCCCAAATGCAAATCCTCTGGGCGGTGGCTCCGGCGGCAACATGGCATCAATGAGGGGAACAATGACGACACCGGCAAGCAGCAGCGAAAGAATGAACACCCCTTCGCCCCAAATTGCTGCCGCTCCAACTTTATTGAGAAACAGCCGTGCCCGGTCTTGCGCATTGAGCGTCATAGCTCTCCCTCACTTTAAACCCCGGTTCGGGTATTGTCCACAGATGGACACAGATTTTCGCAGATATATTTTTTGAAAAATTAGCGAAAATCAGTACCATCCGTGCAATCTGTGTTCTATTATTTCCGTTCTTTGGAAGTTGCACATTTTGTGACGAATGACAGATTGTGAACGGGTGAATGTCATTGCGAGCCGAAGGCGATGCAATCCCCGTACCCCAATGGTGGCGATTGCTTCGGCGCTACACGCCTCGCAATGACATTTCACCAATCTCTAATTACCCTGCCACGGCGGGCAAGCCTGCCAGCGCGGCTGCAACGGCTTCGGCGGGATACTCGTAATCTTCCAATTTGTTTGCGGCATAATCCATATACGCCTGCATGTCAAAATGTCCGTGTCCGGACAAATTGAACAAAATGGCGCGGCTGACGCCTTCTTCTTTACATTTGAGCGCTTCTTTGATGGTTTCCGCCACAGCGTGATTCGATTCCGGCGCGGGGATAATTCCTTCGGCGCGGGCAAACTGTATGCCGGCGGCGAAGGCGTCGGTCTGGTGGGCGGTGGTCGCTTCGATGGCGCCCAAATTGAGCAAATGGCTCACCAGCGGCGACATGCCATGATAGCGCAATCCACCGGCGTGAATAGCGGGCGGTATAAACGTGCTGCCCAACGTGTACATTTTTACCAGCGGGGTGAGGTGCGCCGTATCGCCAAAATCGTAGCTGTAGGTGCCTTTGGTCAGCGACGGGCAGGCGGCAGGTTCAACCGCTACAATGCGGGCATTGGCTTCGCCGCGCAGATTTTTGCCCACAAACGGGAACGCAATCCCGGCAAAATTAGAGCCGCCGCCCGCGCAGCCGATGACCACATCGGGGTAATCATCTGCCATGTCCATCTGCTCCAACGCTTCTTCGCCGATGACAGTTTGGTGCAGCAGCACATGGTTCAACACACTCCCCAAACTGTAATTGGTATTCGGGTCGGTGGCGGCAACTTCCACCGCTTCTGAAATGGCAATGCCGAGCGAGCCGC